>JBIINW010000109.1:0-8625 GCA_044337245.1 Sediminibacterium sp.
TTGGCCTATGTTGTTTTGGATATACAATTCCCAGGAATGGAATCAATCAATTTTATATACTAGCCGTACTGGTTGGATTTGTGATGGGCGGCATCCAATCGCTTAGCAGAAGTACCTATTCGAAACTCATGCCTGAAACCAAAGACACCACTTCATTTTTCAGCTTTTATGATGTAACCGAAAAAATTGCCATCATCATTGGCATGTTCAGCTTTGGCATCATCAACGAACAAACAGGATCACAGAGAAATTCGGTACTGATAGTGATGAGCTTTTTTGTAGTAGGATTACTGATGCTCTACTTCACTCGCCAGGCGCAAAAAAAAGAAGAGAAACTAGTTAACGGATGAAACTAAGTACCATAGATACCGGAAATTTTAAGTTAGATGGCGGGGCCATGTTTGGAGTAATTCCCAAAGTAATGTGGCAGAAGCTGAATCCGTCTGATGAGCATAATTTATGCAGCTGGGCACTTAGATGTTTACTAGTTGAGGAAGGTGACCGAAAAATTTTGATAGATACCGGCTTAGGAAACAAACAGGATGCCAAATTTTTTTCGCACTACGCTCTGCATGGTTCCGAAACATTAACTTCCTCGCTGGCGGCAAAGGGTATTGCACCCGAAGCTATTACCGATGTAATTCATACCCACTTGCATTTTGATCATTGCGGGGGAAGTGTTATTAGAAAAGATAATCAGCTATTACCCGCTTTTTCCAATGCAAAATACTGGACCAACCTCCAGCACTGGCAATGGGCCATTGAGCCCAATGAACGGGAAAGAGCTTCCTTTCTAAAGGAAAATCTGTTGCCCCTGCAAACAGCAGGACAATTATTTTTTTTAGATATGCCTGAGCCTGATATGCATCCTACAGGTCGGCTCGCGTCCATTCCCTTTTCGGAGCATATTAGTCTGCGAATCGTGCACGGGCATACTAGGGCTATGATGTTGCCTCAGATACAAATCGGCAATCAAACCGTTGTGTATATGGCTGATCTGATACCCTCTGTACACCATATCGGATTACCGTATATTATGGCCTACGACTTGTTTCCTTATACTACCCTACAAGAAAAAAAATGTTTTTTGCAAGAAGCATTAGAAGAAAACTACTGGCTCTTTTTTGAACATGATTTAGATACAGAATGCTGCAATTTGCAGATGACTGAAAAGGGGATTCGAAAAAATCAAGCGGGAAAACTATCCGAATATTTGGCAATCTAATTACTTGCGGGCAGATATGAGGGAGGATAGCGGATAGCGAAGATTTCTATATCCCATCATATCGGCTTTGATACTACCTACTACTATAGGACTTTCCACTCTCAATGGAATATGATTCGCATCATCACTTACCCAAACCGTCATTTTTTCTCCTCCTTCAAATAAAGTGCCTTTTACCAGCAGGGGTTTAAACTTAATGGCATTGAAAGTGCCATACCTGGTTTTAATCACTTCTTTTCCTTGGTATTTGATGTAGAGATTAAATACCTCATTATCCAGAAACATAGAAAATGGAATTTTATCTTCCGGCTGATATTTATTAAAATTGATATTGCGGGCATAATAAATGGCACTCAACACATCCTGTATACAGTTCGGAATCTTATAGGCTTTTTCGGTAGTGGTGGCCACATGTGTCTGGTGATTGAAGGTGATGTTCTCGTATTTTTTAAAACTACCTTCTTCAATATTTCTGATAAACTGCAAGGGCTGCAGGGTAGCCGTATCAACGATGGATTCGTATCGATCACGTACTTTAAATATCCAGTCATACCCCGAATTACTGCTACCGGTTCCCACATACTGATAAGCTGGTTTTTGATGGTGGGTGATAGACTTCACTGCAAACTGGGCATTGCCTGCATGCACATAAATGCCAATTACGGTATAAAACACATGAAAATCTACCTGCTCCCCATCCCGGAATGAAAAGTTACGAATACCCCCACAAAACTCTTCCCCTTGAGGCGAAAAAGCTGCTGCAACAAAAAATAGTACTATCATTAAACCTTTTTTCATAAAGCTCACCGCTTTTTTTTGGTAAAGATGCGTATACCCAATACCAGTAAACTTCCTGCCAATGCCGGAATAATCAGATTTATAACCCAGATACCTGCCGCAGTGGCCATGATGCCTGCATAATTAGCACTTACCAGGGAAAAAAGCCGTAAACTAATCTGCCCCCGAAAGCCCAGTTCTGCCAGGGCAATGGTTGGAACCAGTGCCAGCAATAACATCATCAATGAAACCAATGCCGCCCCCGTTAACCAGTTTAGGGTAACACCAAATAACTGAAACAATAATAAATACTGTGCAGTATATATAACGAACCGGAGTGCGGAAAGTAGTAAAATTCTTGTTAAACCTGCTGAGGGTAATGCAGCCAGCCTTTCTAGAAAAAAGTCGAACTGCTTCACCCAAGGAATCTTTTCCAGGGCAGCCACCATGGCTGCCGGATGATAATAGATGAACAAAAGCAGGATGACTACCCCGGTAAAAAAAAGTAAACTACCCCGTTCAAATGCAGTCGCATGCTCACCCGAAAAAAGGGAAATCTCTGGGTGTAGCCCTACGATATACAGCAGGGCCAGCCATCCGGCAATAACCGTAACCAGTAATTGACTCATACTGCCCGCCACGGATAATACGGCACCCCGAATACGATTACCGGCTGAAAGAAATAAAGCCCGGCCAGCAGATTCTCCTAATCGATTGATAGTAGAAAAAGCCAGTGCCTGACCAGTAAAAACCGCCCGAATCGCTCGTAAGTAAGTTATCTTTTCTAGTCCACTTACCAATAAGCGCCATTTATATGATTCTACCCCCCAATTGAGCAACATCAACCCGCAAACGGTTAGCCAGGTGCCGGCATGTTTCCACGAGAAGGCTTCCCAAATAACTTCCCGCGAATGCGCCAGATTTTGTTGCTGACGGATTTGCAGGGTAATTGAATATACCAGCCAGCAGAAGAGGAGGGGCCCCACTACATAATTGATAACCTTTTTCGCCTTGGGAGGAAGGGTAAACATATTGATACTGCAAAGAACGATGTTTCGGGGGAGATAGAAAAGCCGGCTGCTGATTAAAGGGCTGGGTTCGGTAATTGTTAGTGGAAGGGAGGCTAAATTGGGGTGCTCTATTTTTTATACATTGCTTTACTATCCACAATAAAAATGGAAAACAAAATATGCCCTCAAACCGGTTAACCACAAGCATAAAGAGTGTATTTTCATGGTACGATGAAACAGGCGAATATTATTTTAGGAATCGATCCGGGGAGTTTATTAATGGGTTATGCTTTATTAAAGGTAGATAAAGGCAATCCCCAAGTATTGCTGATGGATGTGCTGAAGTTATCTAATGTAAAAGATATTTATGAAAGACTGCACCTGATTCATGAAAAAGTAGCTGAATTAATCCGACTCTATCATCCCGGATCCTTTGCCATTGAAGCTCCGTTTTTTGGAAAAAATGTACAAAGTATGCTAAAACTGGGGCGTGCCCAAGGAGTTGCCATCGCCGCCGCCATGCAAGCCAGTATCCCCGTTACCGAATACTCTCCCAAAAAAGTAAAACAATCTATTACCGGTAATGGAAATGCCAATAAAGATCAAGTGTGGAAAATGCTGCAAACTATTTTACAAATCGACGAGCAGCCCCGCTATTACGATGCAACCGATGCTCTCTCAGTAGCACTTTGTCACCACTACCAAGGAAGCAGTATCCTACAAACAGGAAGTAAAAAGAAATTATCGGGCTGGGAAGATTTTGCCAAACAGCACCCGAATCGGGTTTCTGGAAGCAAATAAACAAACTGCTATACAGCCATCGCTGCCAGAATCTTTTGCTGAATTTCCTGCAGTTTTCCATGCGTAACCGTAAGCTTGTTGCGGTTAAAATTTAGGTCGGAAGCAGTATTAATAGGAAGCAAATGAAGATGTGCATGCGGAACTTCTAATCCCAATACAATCATGCCACAACGATTGCAGGGAAATGCTTTTTCTATGGCCTGGGCAATCGGCTTGGCAAATACCAACATCTCAGCTAGATAGGTATCCCCCAAATCGAAAAACTTATCTATCTCAACTTTCGGCACTACCAACACATGGCCCTCTACCTGCGGATAAATGTCTAGAAAGGCAAAAAAATACTCGCTCTCGGCAATCCGGTAACTCGGAATTACCCCGGAAATAATCTTAGAAAATACAGTCATGAAAATGGAATGAAGAATAAAAGTAAACCTTTCCGATTAAATAGTAATATCATCTATTCGAAACTTTAACAGGCCCGTTGGCACCTGAATCTCAGCAATATCACCCCGAACTTTTCCCATCAACCCTTTACCAATGGGAGAACCCGCAGAAATTTTTCCCAGCTTTAGGTCGGCTTCTTTCTCTCCTACAATCTGATAAGTGAGCACTTTATTATTGGCCATATTGGTTATGGTTACTTTCGTTAAAATAGTAACCTTACTGGTATCAATCGAATTGGTATCAACAATTTTTGCATTGGCAATCATTCCCTCCAATTGCTTGATTTTTGCTTCCAGCATACCCTGTGCCTCCTTGGCAGCGTCGTACTCGGCATTCTCTTTTAAATCGCCTTTCTCTCTTGCCTCGGCTATCGCACGGGAAGAAGCCGGACGATCTACAGATTTCATTCGGTGAAGCTCCTCACGCATTTTATCAAATGTTTCCTGCGTCACATACATATTCGCGTCTGCCATAGCTTTTCGTTTAGGTAAGGGGAAAAAAATACAACGCCACAGTTGCATGAGGCGTTGTAATACACAAAGTTAAAAAATCTTTCTGTTCAAAACACGTTAAATGTGTTGAAAATGTTAATATATTAAACTATTATAAAATGTATTGCCAGTTCATTTGATAAGTATTCTGAAAAAGGCATGACTAAAATAGGTAGATATCCCAATTAAAGTCTCCCAAATTTAGCCGTAAAAGTAATTTATTACAAGCCCAGTTTACGTATAATTACCTCCGACATTTTGCGAAAAGCTTCCTGACTATAGCCGGCAATATGTGGGGTAATGAGTACCCTTTTATGTTGCAGCAAATATTGCCTGTAGGTATTTTCTATTTCAGTATACGTATCGGGTTGTTCATTCTCTAGCACATCTAACCCGGCAGCACAAATTTGATGCTGCTCCAAGGCTGCGCATAAATCCGGTGTATTTACCAGTGCTCCTCTGGCCGAATTTAAAAAATAGGGTTGCCGTTGTAATGCCCCAAAAAAGTTTGCATCCGCATAATGATGGGTTTCGGCGGTAAGCGGGAGATGTAAACTCACCACCTGTGCGTGTTGTTGTATTTGCGCCAGCGAAGCCTCCTGCACATAGGCATTTGCAAATCCTTGTTTATACTTATCATGTGCCAATACCTCTACATCAAACGAAGAAAGTAAGCGAGCAAAAGCAGCTCCGGTATGTCCATATCCAATTATTCCCACCTTTTTCCCGCTTAACTCCTGCCCTCTTTGCATATCCCGAATCCATTTGCCTTCTTTCACTTCTTCAGCACTCCATTGCATACACTTGAGTAAATTCAACAACATACCCAACACATGTTCCCCTACCGCACCACAATTTCCTTCGGCACTGCTCAAGCAGGTAATTCCCTTAAAAGCTGCATATTCCGTATCAATATGTTCCATCCCACTTCCTAAACGGGCAACCCATTTGAGTTGGGTGGCTGCATCTATAACGGCTTGAGTTATCTTGGGTTGGGTAGATATCACCATACCCGTAAACCGATGCAAATGCTGCATCAGCCAATCATTGGTTGGTCGCAACTGTTGCTCAACTGCATAGCCAGCCTTTTCTAGGGCCTCCTGTAAACAGGGGTGCGCCGGAGCCGTAATTAATACAATAGGTACCATGTAACTGATCAATTCAATTATTTCATTAAAAATGTTAGTCGGGCAAAATCTGCTACCGATAACTGTTCGGCTCTTTTATCAAATATCGAATCTTGCAAAACAGATTCGTCAAACAAACTTTTCACCGCGTTGCGCAGCATTTTTCTGCGCTGATTAAAGGCTGTTTTCACCAAAACCCACAAAGCCCTTTCCGATTTAACGGGTAGTTCCTCCATTTTACGCTTCAAGCGAATTACTCCACTCATAACTTTGGGCGGAGGCTGAAAACATTCCGGACCCACATCAAATAAATACTCCGCTTCGTAATATGCTTGCACCAGCACACTTAAAATTCCATATACCCGGCTGCCGGGAGCAGAAACAATTCTTTCGGCTACTTCTTTCTGAAACATTCCAATCATCACCGGAACAACCTCTTTCCATTCTAGCACCCGAAAAACAATTTGGGTTGAAATATTATACGGGAAATTGCCCATCAAGGTAAATGGTTCACTAAAAGGTAAGGGAAGTTGCAATATATCTCCGGGTATCAGCTTGCCTTCTAAAGCAGGATAGGTTTTCAATAGATACGCCACTTTCTCTTCATCCAGCTCTACCGCTTTAAAATCTACTCCCTCGAGTTTGAGCAGAAAGCGGGTAAGTGCTCCGCCACCTGCACCCACTTCTAGCAGGCGGGGTCCGTTGGTCTCTTTCCAAACATCTACCAATTGCCGGCAAATTGCATCGTTTTTTAAAAAGTGCTGGCCCAGCGATTTTTTCAGCGTATACTGCATAGGCAAAAATACAGCATTTACGCTGCCGCCTACAACCCGATTCGGGCTGTAAACTCCATTCGGTAATATACTGCTGCAGAATGCGTATTTTTACGCTCAAATTACTTCCATGAGCAACGAAACCCAAAAACCCGTAATTGGTTTCACTACCGGCGACCTGAATGGTATTGGCATAGAACTGCTGATAAAAACCCTATCCGACAGCCGCCTGCTGGATTTTTGCACCCCAATTATTTTTGGCAATAGCAAAGCCCTCAATTTTTATCGCAAAGGGTTGCCCGAACATACCCTGAATTATACCCAACTGAAAGATCTGAACCGACCCTTTCCCAAACAAGTAAATCTGTTCAATTGCTGGGAAGAGGAAGTTGAAATCCAACCGGGTGAGTTAAATGAAGCTGGCGGAAAATATGCCCTGCTATCCTTACAAACCGCTACCCAGGCACTAAAAGATAAACAAATTCAAATACTGGTAACCGCCCCCATTCACAAGAAAAATATTTACTCCGAACAGTTTCCTTTTACCGGACATACTCCCTACTTTAAAACCATCTTTCAAGTATCGGATGTATTGATGATGATGGTTTCAGATAATATGCGCATAGGCGTTTTATCGGAACATATTCCTTTACAAGATGCGGCCAAAGCCGTAACCAAAGAAGCCCTTCGCTCGAAGCTTTCGATACTGAACCAAAGTCTGCAAAAAGATTTTGGCATTTCCAAGCCCCGTATTGCCGTGCTCGGATTAAATCCACATGCCGGTGATCAGGGATTAATTGGCAAAGAAGAAGAATCCATCGTGTCGCCTGCACTAAAAGAAGCACGACAACAAATGATGGTGTTTGGACCGTATGCTGCCGATGGATTTTTTGCCCGTGGCCACCACGAAAGGTTCGATGGCATCCTGGCTATGTACCACGACCAGGGATTGATTCCCTTTAAAAGTTTATCCATTGGAGAAGGAGTAAATTATACCGCAGGGCTACCCGCTATCCGCACCAGTCCCGATCACGGAACCGCCTTTGATATTGCCGGTAAAGGAAAAGCCGACCCCAGCTCGATGTTGGCTGCAATTTTTGAAGGCATAGAAATTTTCAGGCAACGGATGGGCTATGCTGAAATGCGCAGTAACCCGCTGAAAAAAATCAGTGCCCGCATGATTGCCAATTCAGTTGACGAAAGATTTGAAGAAAACGAACGATAATGCCGAGCGACTGGTACGAAATTTCTAATCAGCTGATTCGCATTCGCGTAGCTGAACGGGGTGCCGAATTAAAAGAACTATTTCATCTTACCCATCAGCTTTCCTATTTATGGAGCGGCGACCCCTCTTTTTGGGGCAAAACCAGTCCCGTATTATTCCCCATTGTAGGCACCCTAAAAAATAATCAATATAGCTGGCAAAATAAAACCTATTCACTACCCCGGCATGGTTTTGCCAGAGAAAAAAATTTCAGGCTGATCAGCCAATCAAGTGATACACTCCTCTTTCAATTGCAAGAAGATGCGGAAACCCTGCAAGTGTATCCTTTTCCCTTTCAACTTTCCATTCGCTATCAATTGATGGAAGCAAGCCTGCGGGTTACCTATCTGGTTGAAAATACCGGAACCTCTCCCCTACTTTTTTCACTGGGGGCACATCCGGCTTTTGCCTTACCAATCGAACCCACACTTTCTTATACGGATTACTTTCTGGAATTTTCCGAGCCGGAAAATACGCCCATCTATCCGTTAACTTTTGATGCCCTGATTGCCCCAGAACCGAAACCCTTCTTTAATCAAACGCAGCAATTACCCCTGCATCCCGAATTGTTTTATGGGGATGCCCTTGTGTTTAAAAATTTACAGTCGAACCAGATTACCCTAGCCAGCCACAGCGGAAAAAGAGCCCTCGACTTTCATTTTCCCAACACACCTTATTTTGGTATCTGGAGTGCCCGCAATGCCCCATTTATT
>JBIINW010000110.1:0-8617 GCA_044337245.1 Sediminibacterium sp.
CGGCCATAGTCGAAATTCGCTGTTGGTTTTTGGGATAGTAAAATTGCCCGATGGCTGATAAGTTTGATAACTACCCGCCCCCAGGGTAAATAAAACGGATGGACGAATAGAATAATGCACCCCACCTTTTAACTCGTGGTAGTTAAACTGGTTATAAAACCCCAGTGACCGCAACTGCCCCTCGGCAAAAAAACTCCATTTCTCGGTATAGGTAAATTTGGTGTTGAAGATATTCCAGGTTCCAAGGCCAGTGGTTTGGGCGCTGCCCTTTAAAGCCATTGAAATCAGAAAAAGAACCCCTATTGTTTTACGCATGCTAACTACTACTTACAGAGAGCGAAAATAGTTTTTTTTAGGGAATTGTGTAGTTGAATATAAATCAATGGTTATTCCTGATCGCTAGTTTTTCATGGAAGACTCGATTTTTTAATTGCTGCTCTTCGGATATTTGTTTACAGGATGGGAGCATTAATGTTTGGTAATTTGGGAGTTAAATTTTTGAATTGCGTTAATTAGTAACGTTGTGCGCTTTTTAGCAGTTGGGGCTTTCGGAACTGTATCAACCCGTTAAAGTAAAAAGCCGATAAGAATTACCAAAGCTTAGTTTTATCAGTGTTTTACCCAAAATACGGATGAGCACTGGTTGGCTGATGTGCTATTGGGGTTATTCAAAATTGATACTTTGAGATTTTTTCATTCTTACTTCTAAGTTTTATTATGTGCTTCGTGGTTTTTAAAAGATTTTTAATTTCAGGATAGTTTGGTCCAGAGGAAAAGCGAAGGTTAAATTCTCTACTTCCCTGAGAGTCAGTTAACTTGAATTGAGTGAAAGTGCCGTCGAAAATGATCATTGGCTGTTTTTCTTTTGTCAGGCTATCTGTTGGTGTTGCAAAAATGTCTTCAATTTGCTTAAGAAACTGAAGTTCATGCTCATTTGGAATAGAGATCATCTCTTCGGTGAAGATTTTATAGCTGTCTGATATTTGTTTAAGGCGCTTTATCAACTTCGATGTTTTTTGATCTTGTAGATCTATTGACTTTTTAGAGAGTAATTGCTTTCTAACTTCTTTGTACTCCAGATCGTCTTCAACTTTTGTAGAGGTGCTATCGAGAATTCTTGTTAACACTTGTATGCTATCACTTGAAGTCTGAATTTGTATTTGGTATTCTTTTCCTGCAACTGACGTAGTTGCAATAATGTTGATTTGTTTGTCAAACCTGTTTTGTCCCGAACTGTCAGTCTGTACTAGAGCAAAAATTGCTAGTAGTAGGGTGATAGTTTTCATTTTTGGAGAGGGATTGAATGGCATAGCAGCAGATGGCTTGCAGATAATTACATTTTTTTACTTTTTCAAGTTACGCATTTGTGCGGTAATAAGCTAACAACTGAAAATAAATACTGTTATTAGTGAATAACCGGGCACCCATCTTATCTATTATTTACGAGTAAGCAAATGATTATTTCAATCCGTGAAATGCCCCTAGGCTAACAATTCGGAGAAAAAAATCAGTGTAAGTGTTGGTGCCTGTGCGCCTCTGGCGTAAAATATTTCCCTACATTTCCAGACTTTACTTTTCTTTACTCTTTAAGTAAAGTTATCTGTTCAGCCATTCTTACTAACTCATTTGTCGTTTTCCAATTTCTGGTGGTTGCAGTTACTTGTAATTTCGATTCCAAAAAGCTGTTGGTCAATCTTGTTTTTCCATAACCATTCGGGCAATACAAATACACAGCTGCATTTGTAAATGCGATTGCTTCTTCGGTTTGTTTTTTTTCTTCTATTGCTTTTACGACAAATTTGGGTGGATGGGCAGATAGAAATGTAACATGTAAATAAGCAATATCTTTTTCACTATCATTTATAAATGGGTTGCTATCAATGATTTGTTTTAGCGTATGCATACCAAAAACAATTACAGGAACCTGAAAGCCAAAGTCTTTGGCAATTTGTTGAGTAATGGATGCTGCCAGTTTTTCTGGGGCTGCCTTTTTACCTGTAAAAACAACATTTCCACTCTGCACATAGGTGGTAATGTTACCATAACCTAACTTTTCATAGGTTTTGTGTAAGTCGGCCATTTTAATTAATTTTTGTCCGCTCACATTAATTCCTCGTAGTATTGAAATATAGGTGGGCATTTGTGTTTGGTCATTTTAGGTTATCGTTCTCGAGTTAAGTTACCCTTTGCTAACTGCGAAGGATTGTTGTGGAAAGAAAGTAAAAATACAACAGTTCATAGGGCTTGCCAGTATAAAGTACTATTGTGTTGTTCCTTCCTTGGTGTGGGAGAAGAAGAGCGCTAGTGCCTATGCGCCAATGGAGCAAGATTTTTAGTTTATTGGTACACACTTAGAGTTAACCTTCCCCCCAGCCCGTCTTGAATGATGCGCATGAGTGTAGACAAGCGTATATCACTAGCATTGTTCTCGATTCGGGAAATATACGTTTTACTGGTTCCACATTTTTCTGCTAGTTCCTCTTGGGTAAGGCCCTTCTCTTTTCTTAGTTCCTGAATCATTACACCCAGTTTAAATGCCTCAAATTCTTGTTCATAGTTTTCCCTTTTCTTGGTTCCGCGTTTGCCATATTGCCTATCCAGATGGTCCGAAAAGGTAGTCAGGTTTTTATTACTCTTTTTCATCAAAGTATAGTTTTTTTATTTTTTGCGCTAATATTATTTCTCGTCGGGGTGTTTTTTGCGATTTTCTCACCGCTTACTAATCTTATTCAACGAAATTGTTTTCTGCAAACTGCATTTGAAGCGGCTGATTTCCTGATTTCGGGTTTTGGCATGTTTCTGACTCACCCCACTATTTACCCGCTTACGCCAAAGATTAAAACTACTCCGTTTCAATTGCCTCCGCATCAATGCAATTACCCCAGCCTCTGTAAGGCCAAATTGCAAATGGATGGCTTCAAAGGGGGTTCTGTCTTCCCAGGCCATTTCAATAATGCGGTCAATATCTGCGGGTGCTAACTTTTCCATTGGAGTGCAAGGTACGTGATGCTGGTAAAAATATTATATCGCTTTTTTCGATGATTGTTTCTAGCTAACTAACCGTTGCATTATATTTATTCTTATACCCGATTATCGTTTGCGCGTATTAATCCTATACCCAAGGTAACCAATCCCACTGCCAGCATCACCATGCCTGCATATAAAATTACAATCATACCATTGGGCTGGGTAAGTTGATGACCGATAGCGGCTGCAAAAAATCCGCCGCTAACCGCAATGGCCGCCAGTGGAAAAGATATGCGAACCATCCATTCCCAGCCCTTACTCAAATTTGCATGATCGGTAAGTACCTGTGCCACCAGTGATAAAATCACCAGCACGCCTGCATGGGCATGTCCAGCCCGAAACATGGATTGCTGAAAAGCGGTAAGTTCCAGTTCGGCTTCTTGTCCGCTCAGTACCGTAAGTAAAAAATAGCCACCATAGATTATGGAAGGGATGGTGAGTAAGATAATACCACAGATTTTTTTGGTAAGAATTTGCATAAATAAAAATTTGATGAATATGAAAGAATACCTTTTGAGTTGCATGAGTTTACTTTGGTAAAGTAAGTATTTTTTTAAATTAAATACCCTACCGCTCTCCTATGCATAATAAACAGATAACATAATTTTTATGATTGTTATTAGCGTAGTACCCCTCTGGCGTTCTGTGCGCTTTTGTGAATTCAACCTTCCTGTTTTCTACTATTACCTACATTTTCTCTCTTGATGTAACCCTAACTGCCAACCCCGTAACCTCAAAAAATGGCATCCTCGCGCGGGCGTAATTTAATTGGAATTGTACATCTTAAATATCGGTGTATTCACCGTTTTATTACTCCGTATAATCACTGAATTTTGTTGGGCTGTTTAGTAATAAATAATTGATATTCAACTTTCTACATATTTTTATGGCTCTCAATAGTATAAAATTGCCTGTTTTATATACATCTTCTCTACTTATTTTGGTGATGTGTTTTTCATTTATAAACCCATCAATCAACCACTCATGAAAATGAATTTCTCCGCCGGTAAATGGTGTTGGCTGTTTATCGGAATTGCATTCACTGCTTGCAACAAGCAGAACGATTCTCCCACTACCCCTGCAGCGCCCCAAATGGTGCAAGCACTTAAGGGGGATAGTTCGGTAAACGGACTCATCACCGCCCTTACCGCAACCGCCCTCAAAACCAGCTTTATTGAAAAGCGAGGCGACCAGGAAACCCGCCTGGTAAAAATTTCGGTGAAGGATTTAATCAATTACCTCCACCAGATGCAAACGAATGCCTATACCGATTCAATCGGCATTCATATGGGCATCTATTCTGCAGCAACCGTTCCAGAGGCTCATCCCGATTATGTGGGCAAATCGACCCTCTATTTTTCGGTATTTCCAGCGGCTTCTTCGGATATCAAAACTTTCGGTAATTCGAATGGAAGCAAATTCTTAAATCACGGAACCCTGTATCCTTAATGTTATCTATTCTATTTCTTCTATTGTGGCAGTTACTCACCCTAACCTTAACCGGGGTGGTATACTGTAAACAACGCAATTCCGGATTTTTGGTAATAGCGGGGTTACTGCTTTTGCAAATACTGGCGAATATTTTTCAGCTGGAGGTATTTAGCAGTAACCCCTTATTTTTTCGGATTCGGTATGCCATTAGTGCCCTTTCGGTTGCCGGCTATGCCTTTGTGTTCTTGCGGCATTTAAAACATCCTCACTTAAAACATTTTGCAGGCGCGATGCTAGGCTGTTTTACTTGCGCAGCCATTTACCTGCTTTGGATGCCATCCGATTTGCTAACTAGTTTTATCAACTACCTATTGGTAGCTGCTTCCATCAGCATGGTTCTGTTAAGCGTTCGATACCTATACGAAACAGCCATCAATCCTCCCATGCCACTTCCGCATAGTTCCTTCCCACCCTTTGTTTGGATGGCGGCGGGGCTCTTCTGTTATTTCTTATCCATGTTGGTACTGCATGCCTTTTACGGTTGGCTGCACCAAATAACGCTGCCGGTATCGGGAAGCTGGATTTTTAATCAGGTAAATCAAGTGCTGTTGGTGGCTCTGTATATTTTTTTCAGCATAGCCCTATTGATAGGCATACCCAAATCGAAACCATGTATATAAACCTTTTGGTATGGAATGCCACCTCTTTCATTATTGCCGCTTCTATTTTGGTGAGGCTGGATAAGCAATCTTTTCAGCCGAATACTGAAAATTTGTTGGGATGGAAAAGCAGTTACTTTCGTGTGCATATTTTACAAGGCCGGGTGCATATACAAACTGATGTTACCGTAACCTGTGTACCCCTATCCGTTCCTATAAGTAAAGCCGCATGAACACGAAAGTTGCTGTTGTGGATGATCACCAGTTGGTCCGTACCGGATTGGTGCAGATGGTTCAGTCACTTCCCGGTTGGGAGGTAACGATAGAAGCCGCCAATGGGAAGGACTTTATCGATCAAACCCATCTGCTAGCACCCCCCGATATTGTACTGTTAGATATTCGCATGCCCATCATGGATGGCTACGAAACTGCACTTTGGATCCGCTCCCATTTACCCGAAACCCGCGTGTTGGTTGTGTCTATGGTAAGTAGAGAACCCGCTGTAATTCGTATGTTGCGACTGGGCATCTATGGCTTTATTACCAAAGATACTAACACGGCTGAATTGCACCAGGCCCTGAAACGGATACAGCAAAAACAATTTCATGTAAATGAATTAGTGGGTAATCGCATATTTCATTATTTCTCCGAAAACTCCACCGAACAATTGCCCGATGAAAAAAATACTATCACCGACCGGGAATTTATTTTTTTACGCAAATGTTGCAGCGAATTAACCTATCGCCAAATTGCAAAGGAAATGTATGTGAGTCCGCGCACCATCGATACCTATCGCGATCATTTATTTGAGAAGTTACAGGTACGTACCCGAGTAGGACTCGTAATTTATGCACTCCGTACGGGCTTGATTGAGGTGGATGATTTGGTGTAGTTTTCCAGCGTATATTTTACTGGTTGAAGTACTTTTCTAGGCTAGCTATTTTTTGAATGTCCGGCACTTTATTCATGCATCTTGAGCTCCTCTGGCTGAAAGTATATGCTACTATTCATTACACGATACGCTGCGTACATCGGTTTGTTTTAGATTAATCAACCTGTTTCCAATCTACAAAAAACCGGAGGGCTTCGGGGTTTCGGATGGCTTGCCAATCGGCAGCTTTATCTGGAGCTGTGCCTGATAAAATTCTTTTTACGGGGATTTCCATTTTTTTGCCACTGATGGTATAAGGTATATCAGGAACTTCAATGATTGCGTCCGGAACATGCCTGGGCGAATAAGTTTGTTTCAATGCCTGCCGAATCAATTCTTTTTCTTCTTCTAATAGCAAACGAGGTTCCTGCATTTTTACAAATAGGGGCATAAAAAAGCTGCCATCCTTTTTTTCAATACAAACAATCAACGAATCAGATATGCTATCAAAAGTATCCACTACCCGGTAAATTTCTGCAGTTCCAATGCGGATACCATCCCGGTTAAGCGTTGCATCTGATCTGCCATAAATAATTATACCCTTTTGGGCGGTAATGCTAATAAAATCTCCATGCCACCACCAACCGGGAAACTTTTCAAAATAGCTAGTCCTATAGCGCTGGTTGTCTGTATCCTTCCAAAAAAATAGCGGCATACTCGGCAGGGGGCTTTGGATCACCATCTCACCCACTGTGTCTTCATCTACTGAATGGCCCTGCTCGTTTACTGCCGATAGGTGAACCCCCAGTAAACAGCATTGTATTTCACCCCGATATAGTGGCAGCAGTTGGGAGCCACCTACAAATCCACTGCAAATATCGGTTCCTCCACTAAACGAAATCAACCAAACAGCAGCCGGTAAATGTTGATACACCCAATCGTATCCCTCCGGTGGTAGCGGTGAACCAGTAGCGCCAAGGGTACGTAAATTGATTAGATCATATTGAGAAATGTTCAGGTTCGATTTCAGGCAATGCATCAGATAAGCTGCGCCTACACCCATGTGATTGAGTTTTGCTTGCTTTGCCAATTCCCAGAGTTTTGCCGGATGCGGATAAGTAGGGGAACCATCATACAAAACCAAAGTGGCGCCTGTTAGTAAGGCGGCCACAGAAAAATTCCACATCATCCATCCCGTGGTAGAATACCAGAAAAATCGGTCCCCTTTTTTTACATCCCAATGTAGGCGAAGTACTTTTATATGCTCCACTAAATTACCTCCTACACTATGTACAATGGCTTTTGGTTGTCCGGTAGTTCCAGATGAATACAATATCCAAAGGGGATGATCGAAGGGAAGCGATTCGAAAACCAAATTAACCGCTGGTTCTTGCATAATTGCATCCCAGGCTGTGCCCAAATTAGCCGATACAGCATTTATATCCCCAATCAGCACTGTTTCTGTAAGTGTAGATAGTGCTTGCTTTAATTCCTGCAGCAACGCGGATTTTTGAAAGGTTTTTCCATTGTATTGCACCTGCTCCGAAAAAAACAGCAGCACCGGATCTATCTGTTCAAACCTTTCAATAATACTTTTGCTGCCAAAGTCTGGTGAACAGCTGCTCCAAATTGCCCCTAACGATTGCGCAGCTAAAAAAGCTACTACAGCTTCTTTACCATTGGGTAAAACTGCTACCACCCTGTCTCCTTTTTGTACGCCTTTTCTCTTCATCCAGTTGGCTAATCGGGCAACATACTGATAAAGTTCTTCCCAAGAAACTTCGTGTAAAGTTACATCTGATTCGTTGCTGTAAACCAATGCAGGAAATTGGGGATTCGCATTTTTAAAAATCATCTCTGCATAATTCAGCGAAACGCCGGTAAACCATTTCACCCCAATAAAGTCTTGCTTCCATTGGCTAATAACAGATTGGTCTTTAGGATACTCAAACAGTTGATAAAAATCTACCAGCGATCGCCAGAAATCTTCGGGCTGCTGAATACTCCATTGATGAAGTGTGGCATAGTCACTAAAACTAAAATGCCTGTTTTCTGCTAGCCAGTTTAAATACCTGTTTATCTCTGCATTTTTTATTTGGTGCGAACTGGCTTGCCACAGTATAGGTGGGGGTGAAGTTGCCATAGCAGATTATAAATTTCCCCGAAGTTCTTGTTCACGTTCCAGGGCCTCAAATAAAGCTTTAAAATTGCCAGCACCAAAAGAGCGTGCTCCCTTACGCTGAATAATTTCAAAAAATAAAGTGGGCCTGTCTTCTACCGGTTTGGTAAAAATTTGCAGCAGATAACCCTCTTCGTCTCGGTCTACCAAAATTCCCAATTGCTGTAAGGGGGCAAGATCTTCGTCTATGGTACCAACTCTGCTGAGCAGTTTTTCGTAATACGAATCGGGAATTTGTAAAAACTCTACACCCCGATCTATTAATTGAGTAACAGTATGAATAATATCATGCGTGGCAATGGCAATATGTTGCACTCCTTCGCCGCGATAAAATTCGAGGTATTCTTCTACTTGCGATTTTTTTTTCCCTTCAGCCGGTTCGTTGATGGGAAATTTGATGAAGCCATTACCATTGCTCATCACCTTACTCATCAAAGCAGAATATTCGGT
>JBIINW010000111.1:0-8613 GCA_044337245.1 Sediminibacterium sp.
GCATCAATTTACTGTTACTGGCTTTGTTTATTTTCGGAAATATTTGGTTGAATGTATCGGATGCCATTCAGGTTTTGCATATTAAAAATGAATATGCGCAAGGGCTGAGTGTTTTATTTGTATTGGGCATGGTTCGAATCATAGATGCCGGAACGGGTTTAAATGCATTAGTGATTAACACTTCCACTTTTTGGAAATTTGATTTTTATAGCGGAGTAATTTTGCTGGCATTTCGCCTTCCCCTCACCTATGTATTGATTCGAGAATATGGGATATTGGGTTCTGCCATTGCCGAATTGATTGCTTACAGTGTTTATAATTTTATTCGGTTCGAATTTTTGCGTCGTAAATTTCATATGCAACCTTTCGACAAATTCACGCTTTATTCCATTTTATTGGCTATGGTTGCCTATGGCGTCAGCTTTTTTATTACCCTGCCCTTGCAGGGATGGCCAGCCATTCTGGTTAGAATAGTATTGTTTTCAGGGATGATGATTATAGGAATATTCTGGGGGAAGCTTACGCCGGATGCCCATCAATTATGGGAAGTTGCCAAAAAAAGATGGGAAGGCTTTAGAAAACCTACTGGGGAATAACCATTCTCCCTCCAGCCCTAAACTTGGGTTTCCAATAACTTTCATCCAGATCACTAATACTTACCCCATTGCTGGTAGAAGCGTGTACAAATTTATTATTGGTGAGATAAACGCCTACATGGGTAATGGCAGATCTTCTACCACGGGTATGAAAAAATACAAGATCACCCTCTTTCAATTCATCTTTCTCAATCAACTCAATTGTATTATACTGTTCCTGAGCAGTTCGGGGTAATGAAAGGCGATACACTTCGCGCGAAACCAACTGCGTAAATGCCGAACAATCGATACAATTTTCGGTGCTGCCCCCAAAACAATATCGGGTACCCCACCATTTATCCATTACTTCTAATAGTGGCAGATTGGTTAATTTCTCTGCAATCACATCTAACAATATCGCATATTTCACTTGTAAAAATTCCGGAGGCTTTTGAACCTGCAATACATCATCGGAAACACGTAATCCGGTTTCAGCCATATGCTTACCCGAACCAGGGGGCGGTTGGGGAAGGTTTTTTTGAGGGGTACCTCCGGCCGAACGGGTAGTAACTGGGGTAGCTTTTGCAGTTCCGGATCCTTTTGTGCCTGATGGTGTAATCGCAGCACTTGGGGCTGGTTTTACCGGGGGAGCGCTCACCGGCTTACTAAATAAGGGCTGCACCAGATGACAACCGGAACCGGTTAATCCTATACAAATTACCAACAGTAAAATACGGCTATTCATCATAAGTAGAACCTCGAAAATAATCATTGGCACCAATAGATGGGGCCTGTGCCAACTAAAATTAACCGATCCTTGGGTAATTAAGCAGGTTTTGTGGAAAAAAGCCCATCCCCCCACCCTCAGATTGTTCCGATATTTGTATGCTTGTACTAAAAGTTGCCCGTTTTATCGAATAGGTAACTTTTTACAGCAAAAACACCTGAGGAATAGCTATGAGTAATTTTTCGCACTTACACGTTCACACCCAATATTCTCTGCTGGATGGAGCCGCCTCAGTAAAAAAATTATTCAAAAAAGCCGCTGCCGATCAAATGCCAGCCATGGCCATCACCGATCATGGAAATATGTTCGGAGCTTTTGAATTTGTAAAAGAAGCCTGGAGTGATACCATTCAAACTGGCACCGACGAAAATGGTAATCCCATTAAAACACCCCGGGTAAAACCAATTGTGGGATGTGAATTTTATATGGTTAAAGACCGGCACCAAAAAACATTCACCAAAGAGGTGAAAGACGAACGGTATCACCAGGTATTACTTGCCAAAAATGCTACGGGCTATCAGAACCTTATTCAACTTACTTCGCTGGGCTATATGGAAGGGATGTACAGCAAATATCCCCGGATAGATAAGGAACTCTTGTTACAACATCATGAGGGACTAATTGCCACCACCTGTTGTATCGGTGCCCATGTACCCCAGGCCATTTTACACCTGGGAGAAGAAGCTGCTGAAAAGGAATTCAAATGGTGGCTGGATATTTTTGGGGAAGATTACTATATCGAATTACAGCGACACCAAATGAAAGAGCAGGAACTCATCAACCAAACCCTGCTGAAGTTTTCAAAAAAACATAAGGTGCAGGTAATTGCTACCAATGATAGTCACTACGTTGATCAGGAAGATTATAATGCCCATGATATTTTGCTTTGCATCAATACCGGTGAAAAACAATCCACTCCCGGTTTTGATGATTTTGTAAATGATGATTTACAACTTAAAAACCGACGCTTCAAATTCCCCAACGACCAGTTTTATTTTAAGAGTTCGGAAGAAATGAGCCGCCTGTTCAGCGATATCCCCGAATCGATTGATAATACCAATGCCATTGTAGATAAGGTAGAAGTGCTGAATCTGAAAAAAGACATTCTGCTGCCTGCCTTTCCACTACCTCCTGAATTTTTAATACATGCAGATGCGAATCTGAATCAATTCGAATACCTTAAACACCTTACAGAAGAAGGCTCACGCAAAAGATATTCGGAAATCACGCCTGAGATTAGAGAGCGCATAGATTTTGAATTGTTTACCATCCGAACGATGGGCTTTGCCGGATATTTTTTAATTGTAAGTGATTTCATTCGAGCAGGAAGAGAAATGGGCGTATTTGTAGGGCCAGGGCGGGGATCTGCGGCTGGAAGTGTGGTAGCTTATTGTATTGGGATTACCAATATTGATCCCATAAAATACGACTTACTCTTTGAGAGATTTTTGAATCCCGACCGAAAGAGCATGCCCGATATAGATACCGACTTTGACGATGAAGGTCGGCAAAAAGTAATTGATTATGTGGTTGACAAATACGGCAAAAATCAGGTAGCACAAATTGTTACGTATGGCACGATGGCAGCCAAAAGCAGTATCAAAGATGTGGCGCGTGTAATTGATTTACCCCTGGCCGAAAGTAATCTGCTGGCAAAACTGGTTCCGGATAAACCCGGTACCGAACTCCGCCGCGTTTTGCATGCTCCACTCACCAAAAAAGAAGGAGAAAAATCACTGGAAGAAAAAGAAGCGTATCAACCAGATGATATAGAAAACATCAAAAAGCTCCGCGAAATCTATCGGGGCGATGATATCAGGGCCAAAGTACTGAAAGAAGCAGAGCGGCTAGAAGGTACCGTACGAAATACAGGTATCCACGCTGCCGGCATCATCATTGCGCCCTCCGACTTAACCCTGTTGATTCCGGTAGCAACTGCAAAGGATTCTAAATTATTGGTAACCCAAATTGAAGGAAAAGTAATTGAAGAGGCCGGTGTATTAAAAATGGACTTTCTGGGATTAAAAACCCTCTCAATTATTAAAAATGCCCTGGAACTAATCAAACAAAATCATGGCATTACCATTGATATTGACAACATTCCCTTAGATGATGAATTAACTTATCAATTATTTCAAAAGGGAAACGCCATTGCTGTATTCCAGTTTGAAGCCGCCCATTTGGTAGGCATTTTCCGTGATATTAAGCCTACCGTTTTCGAAGACCTGATTGCCCTCAATGCCCTCAACCGACCGGGGCCCATGCAATACATTCCGGAATACGTAAAAAGAAAACACGGAAAAGAAATAGTTAGTTACGATTTACCCGAAATGGAAGAATACCTGAAAGAAACTTACGGTATTACTATTTACCAGGAACAGGTAATGTTGCTATCGCAAAAAATTGCCGGATTCAGTAAAGGCAAAGCGGATGGACTTAGAAAAGCCATGGGTAAAAAAGATCGCAAAATCTTAGATGAACTGAAAGAGGCATTCATGAAAGGTGCCTTGGAAAGAAACCATCCCAAGGATAAGCTGGAAAAAATATGGACCGACTGGGAATCATTTGCCGAATATGCCTTTAATAAATCGCACTCAACCTGCTATACTTTTGTTTCTTATCAAACTGCCTATTTAAAAGCGCATTATCCGGGTGAATTTATGTCGGCCGTACTCAACAATGCCAAAAGCATTGAAAACATTACCTTCTTTATGGAAGAATGTAAGCGCATGGGTATAAAAGTATTGGGGCCGGATGTAAATGAATCGCTGAAAGGTTTTGCGGTAAACAAAAAGGGTGAAATCAGATTTGGACTGGGTGGATTAAAAGGCGCGGGAGATGCAGCAGTAGATCATATTATTGAAGAGAGACTGAGAAAAGGACCCTATTCCAGCATATTTGATTTTATGGAGCGCGTAATTAAACAAGTAAATAAAAAGTCGCTGGAAAGTCTCGCTTATTCTGGGGCATTCGATTGCTTTACTGCACTACACCGGGCACAATATTTTACCGTTCCGGAGGGAGAAAGACTATCCGGATTGGAAAAAATCATCAGCTATGGACAGTCCAAAATGCAGGCCAGCGCAGGATCATCCAATACTTTATTTGGCGAGCTTACCACCTTTCAGGATGTTCCTTTGCCTAAAATATCATCAACCGAGCCTTGGAGCCTGACTGAGTTACTTGAATTTGAAAAAGAGGTAACTGGTATGTTTATGAGCGGGCATCCCCTAGACCATTTTAAATTTGAATTAACGCATTACGGTATAGTTCCCATAAAAGAGTTTATAGAATTCAGGGATACCATTGCCACCCAATCTAACCCCGGCAAGATGATACGGGTAGCAGGACTCGTTACCTCGGTACAACATAAAGTTACCCGAACCGGTAAAAATTATGGGGTGGTGGTTATGGAAGATTATACCGGCAAATCAGAATTTACCGTTTGGAGCGAAGAATATGTAAGGTTTCAGGCCTATTTTGAAAAGGGTAAAAAAATTGTATTCAACGGCAATTTCAGGCCCCGCTATAAAGATGCTACACAGTTTGAATGGAAAATCAATCAAGTGATGTTACTCGAATCGGTAATGGGCCAACTCACCCGTTCAGTAGATATCAACCTGCACCCGGCATCCGTTTCAGAAGAAGTGATTCTATTTGTAGAAACCAATGTGAAAAAATATCCCGGCAAATCATCCATCAAATTCCATATAGTGGAACCGGCCGAAAATATCAAAATCACCCTCCGCTCCTTTGATTTTGGCTTCCAAATGAACGATGAATTGGCCGATTATCTGCTAAAACAACCCGATTTTGGCATCCATGTAGCCATGGTAGGTCAGTAATTCTGGTATACATGGCTGTCAGTTCAACCGACGGGTTGTCATTAATCACATTCGTGGAAAAGTCAAAACTGCAGGAAATATCCTTTGGATGTATATTTGATACCTTCCTATAAACAAGTAATTATTTTAATTTTTCATTTATAAAACAATCCCAATGGCTTTAGAATTAACAGATGCAAATTTTCAAACAGCAGTGCTGGACAGCGATAAATTAACCGTGGTAGATTTTTGGGCAGAATGGTGTGGACCCTGCCGGGCTATCGGACCCGTTATAGAGGAATTGTCGGTACAGTACAAAGATCAAGTGAATGTAGGCAAAGTGAATGTAGACCACAATCCGGGACTCAGCGTGAATTATGGAATTACTTCAATTCCGGCTATTTTATTTATCAAAGGCGGACAAATTGTTGACAAGCAGATTGGCGCAGTACCCAAATCTGTTTTAGAGAAAAAAATTCAGGCACATTTATAATACAACCTGCCTATTTTATTCAAAAGCCATGCGCTAAGGTGCATGGCTTTTTTTATGCCCCGGCATAGCAGCCCTTTCGGATGAATTATATAAGCAGATATGTAGTAACTTACCGCATTAAATCATTATCAAATTGTTACGTATGCCCATTCGTTTCCGATTGATTATTATGAATTTTCTGGAGTTTTTTGTGTGGGGTTCTTGGCTAATTTCCCTGGGTGGGTATATGATTGTTCAGCTTCAATTTACAGGTGGTCAGGTAGGCGCTGTGTATGCTACCATGGGCATTGCTTCCCTATTCATGCCCGCATTGATGGGTATTGTGGCAGACCGATGGGTAAATGCCGAACGGGTATTGGGAACATTGCATATAATTGGAGCCTTACTCTTGCTATGGGCTTCTACTATTACATCTGTGGACCAATATCCCCTTTTCTACCTGATTATGCTGCTTAATTCAATGGCATTTATGCCTACCATTGCTTTAAATAATACGGTATCATACATTGTTTTAGAAAAAAATCAATACGACATTATTAAAGACTTCCCCCCTATTCGGGTTTGGGGAACTGTTGGGTTTATTGCGGCCATGTGGTTGGTAGATTTATTGGGTTTTACCAAAAGTCCGATGCAACTATACGTAAGCGCCGGGTCGGGATTAGTATTGGGAATCTATGCATTTACGATGCCTGCCTGTAAACCGGTACCCAACACTGAGAAAAAAAATTGGGTACAAGCACTTGGGCTGGATGCATTTGTATTATTTAAGCAGCAAAAAATGCTGGTGTTTTTTATTTTCGCGCTTTTGCTAGGGGCTGCTTTGCAAATAACCAATGCCTTTGGAGGTGCATTTCTGGATGATTTTAAAACAACTTACCCCGATTCATTTGGGGTACAGCATCCCAATCTTTTATTATCGATATCCCAGATTTCAGAAACCCTGTTTATTTTAACCATCCCCTTCTTTCTGCAAAAATTTGGCATCAAAAAAGTAATGTTGATGAGTATTATTGCCTGGATACTTCGCTTTGCTTTATTTGGAATAGGCAATCCCGGAGAAGGATTACACTGGTTAGTATTGTCGATGATCATCTATGGGATGGCTTTCGATTTCTTTAATATTTCCGGTTCTCTGTTTGTAGAAAAAGAAGCGGATGTAACTATACGTGCCAGTGCCCAGGGTCTGTTTATGTTGATGACCAATGGAATTGGCGCCTATTTGGGTGGAACCCTCAGTGGCATGGTGGTGGACTATTTTACCCAAAATGGCGTAAAAAACTGGCCAGCTATTTGGTTTAGCTTTGCCGGATATGCTTTAGTACTAGCGATTCTATTTCCAATCGTATTCAAGTATAACCACAATGAAGCAAAACAAGCTGCCATCAAAGAATATTGATTCACTAGGGAGTTGACATATCTTTTACAATCAGAAACCCGAGTTCTGCTGAGAAGCCGTTAATTTTGCAGTTCAAATTTGCTCCTATGCAATCATCCACTGATTCGGTATCGGCTCTGCTCTCTTATACCCAAGACCCGGCATTACAAAAAATTGGCTACAAAATTCTAAACGGTGAGCGGTTGCAGGAAACCGAGGGGGTTACCCTTTTTGAAAAAGGCTCCCTTTCTTGGTTAGGAGCACTTGCCAACTTTGTGCGGGAGCAGAAACACGGTAACATCACCTATTTCAATCGGAATTTTCATATAGAGCCCACCAATGTTTGTGTTTTTAATTGTTCGTTTTGCTCCTATTCCAGGGGCTATGCCCATCGGGAAGAAGGTTGGGAACTGAGCATCGAACAAATGATGCATATTGTAAAAAGCTATGATGGAAAACCAGTAACGGAAGTGCATATTGTGGGGGGAGTGCATCCCAAAATGAATATGGAATTCTTTCTGGAACTATTACGTTCTATCAAAGCACACCGGCCGGACTTACACATCAAAGCCTTTACACCTGTTGAGTTGGATTATATGTTTCGCAAGGCAAAACTTACCGTGCAGGAAGGCATGCAAATGGCGCATGAAGCAGGACTAGACTCGCTTCCCGGCGGTGGAGCAGAAATTTTTCATCCAGAAATTCGCAAACAAATTTGCGACGACAAGGTTGATGCGGATGGATGGCTTACTATTCACAAAACTGCCCATCAGTTGGGAATGCACAGCAATGCCACTCTGTTGTATGGCCATATAGAAGCCTACCATCACCGGATTGATCATATGGAAAGATTGCGGCAACTGCAGGATGAAACCGGCGGCTTTAATACGTTTATTCCTCTCAAGTTTAGGAACAAGGATAACGATATGCAACATATACCAGAATCTTCGATTATTGAAGATATGCGCATGTATGCCGTATCCCGGCTGTATTTGGATAACTTCCCACATATTAAAGCCTACTGGCCCATGTTAGGAAGGCAACAAGCGCAATTAACGCTTTCCTTTGGGGTAAATGATATAGATGGCACGATTGATGATTCAACCAAAATTTATTCTATGGCGGGAAGTGAGGAACAATCTCCCAGCATGACAACCGCCGATTTGGTTCAACTGATACGTTCTGCCGGAAGAACTCCCATTGAAAGAGGTACTTTGTATAATGTGGTTAAGGATTATTCAACTGTTGCGCTGGAGAGTATAGATGCCTAATAAGCTTGCATACTAACATTCGGGTAAACTGATGGGAATATGAATGGCTAAACCACCATCCGCGGTTTCTTTGTATTTGCTACTCATGTCGAGCGCCGTATCCCACATGGTTTTGATTACTTTATCTAAACTAACAATGGCAAAGTCAGGAGCACTTTGTAACGCCAGTTGAGAAGCAGTAATGGCTTTAATGGCACCCATCGTATTTCTTTCAATGCAGGGAATTTGAACCAATCCACCAATGGGATCGCAGGTTAGGCCAAGGTGATGTTCCATGGCAATTTCTGC
>JBIINW010000112.1:0-8563 GCA_044337245.1 Sediminibacterium sp.
CCGGAAAATCTTGTTGGGTAAGCACGGTGGTTATCTCACGACAGCGGTCGGTTCTAAAATTAAAACAGATTACGGCATCGCCTTCTTGAATGGTGGCAACCGGTTTGCCATCGGCCTCCAATAATACGGTGGGCTTAATAAATTCGTCGGTTACGCCAGCTGCGTAGGCATTTTGTATGGCATCTCTCGCCGAAATCGCAGAAGGGCCTTCTCCTTTTACCAGGCAATTATAGGCAAGCTGAACACGCTCCCATCTTTTATCTCGATCCATCGCATAATACCGCCCACTTACGGAAGCCAGCTTTCCTCCTGATTGAAGTAGATGTTCTTCCAGTGTAGTAATATATCCAAGTCCGCTTTTTGGGTCGGTATCTCTACCATCTGTAAAAGCATGAATGTAAACTTCTTCTAATCCTGCTGACTTACATAAATCGCAAAGAGCTTTTAGGTGGCTGGTATGTGAATGCACACCGCCATCACTTACCAAACCCATTAGGTGTAAGGGCTTTTTGTTGATTTTGGCATATTGAATGCTTTCTTGAAGAACAGCATTGGTAGCCAGTTCTCCTTCCCGAATGGCCACATTAATGCGCTGTAGCTCCTGATATACAATTCTGCCGGCCCCCAAATTCAGGTGACCTACCTCACTATTTCCCATTTGCCCGTCGGGTAATCCTACTGCTTCTCCGCAGGTAATGAGGGTGCTATTGGGGTATTGATGATACAAGGCACTTACAAAGGGAACTTTTGCCTGTTGAATAGCATCCGCTGTGGGTACTTTCCCTAGTCCCCATCCATCCATGATAATTAATATTACTTTCTTATCCATATACAAATTTACGATTTTATCAAAGATGCTTTTTGCTTATCTTTTGTGAAATAAGCCTAGAATGGTACTTTTGGCATGTTATTGGTAGTGTAATGGCTAAATTTGATTGTATGAGGAAGATTGGTTTTCTATGTTTATTGGCTTTGAGCAGTTTTTCATTTTCTACCCAAAGTGATTTAGAAATGTTGGTGTCTGCCCTTAAAACTGCACAGGCCAATGAAGTGGCTGAATATTTTGATGCCATGGTCGACATGAAATTTCCCGAGAAAGACGAAATTAAAAATGTTAGCAAGAATCAGGCAGCTATTGCGCTCAGTTCCTTTTTTTCGGAGAAGTCTATTCAGGGTTTCGAAAAGATATCCGATCGTGAAATTGGGAATACGATGTATATGACCGGCCGTTTACTCAATGGAGGAAAGGGCTATAATATTACATTGATGATGAAGATGATTAAAGGGAAGCATTATATCATAACGGTTCGGATAAATTAATTTGCTTCAGGCTAGCGCTAACTATTCAACAAATTCCCCTCAATTAGATTATCATGGAAAATCCCCTGCATACTTTACTGTTGCATGCTCTGCAGGAAGACGAGGGCAGTGGCGATCACAGCACCCTCAGCTGTATACCTGCCGGCAAGCGGGGTAAAGCAGTTTTAAAAGTTAAGCAGAGCGGAATAGTAGCAGGTATGCAGGTAGCCGAAACCATTTTCAGGCTTCGAGAAGAAAACATTCAGTTTACCCCTTTTCTTTCTGATGGCCAGCCTATGCAAGCTGGTGATAAAGCTTTTGAAGTGGAAGCGGATATGCGAACCATTTTAACCTGTGAGCGGCTCGTACTCAATTGTATGCAGCGCATGAGTGGCATTGCAACCCTCACGCGTACCTACTCGAGTTTGCTGAACAACTATTCAACCCGCCTGCTAGATACCCGCAAAACCACTCCAAATTTTCGCCTGCTCGAAAAAGAAGCCGTACGAATAGGAGGTGGACATAATCACCGCATGGGTTTATATGATATGATTATGTTGAAGGATAATCACATCAGTTATTGCGGAGGCATTACTGCCGCTATCGAAGCAGCCCATTCTTATATTCAGGAAAAAAACCTCAATCTTTCCATTGAAGTGGAAGCCGGAAATTTGCAACAGGTAGCAGAAATCTGCTCAGTTGGGGTGGGCAAGGTTCTCAGAATCATGCTGGATAATTTTAGTCCGCACCAAGTTGCAGAAGCCATAGTGTTTATCAACCGTCGTTTCGAAACAGAGGCAAGTGGTGGGATTGGATTACATAATATTGTTGATTACGCCCAAACCGGTGTTGATTTTGTAAGTGTGGGCGGATTAATTCATCAGGCTACCAGTCTAGATCTTAGTTTAAAAGCAGTGATGGTTTAATGTAAGCACATGAAAAAAAAGCAACCTTCTTCCGGAAATGGTATTGTATTTAGTACCAATCCCTCCTTTCAATGGGAGCCTGAGGAAGCCGCACAAGCAACACTTTCGCCGGCTCAGCAGGAACTTCGGATTCAACTCGACAAAAAACAACGGGCCGGTAAAGTAGTAACCCTCATAACCGGTTTTGTGGGTGCTGATGCCGATTTGGATGAATTGGGGAAAACACTCCGAAATTTTTGTGGTACCGGCGGCAGTGCCAAGGATGGTTTGATTTTAGTGCAGGGAGATCAGCGAGAAAAAGTGCTCCAATGCCTGCAAAAAAAGGGCTATTTAAAAACTAAAAAAATAGGATAAGCAATTGGATTAATCCAATTCTAAATTCAGGGTGTCTTTCAGCGTTTTTACCAATGGATACATATTTGAGATGTATTCGAATTTTTGTTTGGTATTCATTCTCAGGTAGGCAGGTATGTCTTCTTTTTCACCTGCTTCCACCATGATTTCATAATTCACCGATCGGTTGTGGAAGCAATGTTGCAGGTGATCGAGCAGCGTCATTTTTTCTGCATCAATAAATTTTTGTGAGGTAACAGAAAAAACGGTTACCGTAAATTTAACTTCGTTTTCTATTTGCAATTTTGCAGTGGAGAAACTAGCGGCAGATGAGTGTTTCAGCTCTTTTTCTAACTTAGCAATGTATTGATTCCAGCACTCCTGCAATTTTTCAGCAGTAAGCACTAGTGATTCTGTTACTTCTTCAATTTGATATTCATTTCCATATTTCTCGCGCAAGGCAGAAAGCAGATTTTTCTTATCACCAGTTTTCGGTATATAAGTGGCTGCAGGGGCAGTGGGAGTGGTTATTTTTGCAGATGGGGGTTTGGGGGGTGCAGCTGGGGTTGAAGGAGTTTGGATTACCAATTGGGCACCTTCTTCTGTTCCTTTTTTACTGTTAGGAGGTTGAAAAGATGCTATGGGCTCCTGTTTTAGGAGGATGGGTCCATCAAGCCGTTTTTTTTTAACCAGTGTTTGCTGGTCGTTACTCAGTTCAATAGCTTGTTTCAGAAAATTCAATTTAATCAGGGCCATTTCAACAAGTAATCTTTTATTGCGGGCCATTCTGATTTGAATTTCAGCTTCCCCAACTATATTCAACGCACTGAGTATAAAGGAGGTTTCTGTTTGCGCTGCCACTTTTGCAAATTTATCCTGCATTCCTTCCATTACTTCTAAAATAGAAGCAGTTGCCGGGTCTTTACTCAGGAGCAAGTTCCTGTAAAAAGAAGCGAAGCCATTCAGTACCAATTCGCCTTCAAAGCCTTTTTTATTAATTTCATCAAAGAGCAACATCACGCCGGATAGATCCTCTTTTTGCAATAACTCATGGAATTGAAAATAATACTCTTCATCCAACACGTTCAGGTGCTCTAGCGTATTTTGGTAGGTTACCTGGCCTCCAGTAAAGCTCACGAGCTTGTCTAGAATGCTAAGGGAATCACGCATGCAACCCTCGCTTTTTTGCGCAATCAGTTGCAGCGCAGCTTTTTCTGCCGAAATATGTTCCTTTTCAGCAATTTCCATCAGGTGATCAACGGTATCTTGCTGGGTAATTCTTTTAAAATCAAAAATCTGACACCGGCTTAAAATAGTGGGTAATATTTTATGCTTTTCGGTAGTGGCCAGAATAAATATGGCATGCGCCGGAGGTTCTTCCAGCGTTTTGAGAAATGCATTAAAGGCGCTGGCACTTAACATGTGCACCTCGTCTATGATATAAACTTTATATTTTCCCGCCTGAGGTGAAAAACGAATCTGCTCTACTAGTTCGCGTATATCGTCTACTGAATTGTTGCTGGCAGCATCTAGTTCATGAATATTCAGGGAAGTGCCGGCATCAAAGCTTACACAGCTGTTGCAGGTATTACAGGCTTCCCCTTCTGTAGTCGGTTGGGTACAATTAATAGTTTTTGCCAGAATTCTTGCACAAGTTGTTTTTCCTACTCCTCTTGGTCCACAAAACAAAAACGCATGCGCCAATTGCTGCTGGCGGATTGCATTTTTTAAAGTGGTGGTTATATGCGCCTGCCCAACCACAGTATTAAAATTCTGTGGGCGGTACTTTCGGGCGGAAACAACAAAATTATCCATAGTAGATGCGCAATATACGTATATGAGTGCTTTGGTTGGCTAATCGGCACAGGGCTTTTTTACACAACCGGTCGAAAACTATTCAAGGCTATTTGTATTCCATTACTGGATGTTTTTCGAAGGGATGTTCCCGGTTAAACCAATAGCGATAGGTTACCATCCGCCTACTTTGTGTGGCGCCCAGGCTTTTATACACATTCACCATTTTGGGGTTCCATTCTCCGGCCCATCCCATTTCATATTCTTGATACCAGTCGTGTTTTTTTAATATCAGGGAGCATTCTTCAATCAGGTAACTATCTATACCCAGCGATTGAAATTTGGGTATTACCCCAAAAACCAACCCGGTAAGTCGCTTATTGGTACCCCGCCATTTCATGGATAGCAGCCAGAGTTTTTGAAGCCATCCGAATTTTCCATTAAAATGTTTAAAATACTGGTTGATATCCGGAATATTAACGAACATGGCAATGGGATCTTGTTTATAATAAGCAAACCAGATTACCCGTTCATCCATAATGGGCTTCATTTTATTAAATAATTTCATAACCTGCTCCTGCGAAATCTCCTTCACTTCTCCATGCTGTGCCCATGCCGCATTATATACGGTAACAAAATCTCCCGCATATTTTTCCAGGTTTTTCATTTGGATGTGCTCGGCCCGATAGTCTGCTTTGGCTGCAAACTTGGCATGGCGCTCAGCAAACCTTTCGGGTAATTGATCATGCACGTTCATGCCATAGTAGAACTGGTTATAATAATTTTGAAATCCGTAATTTTCAAATAAAGATTGATAATAAGTTGGATTAAACGACATACCATACATCGGCTCTTTGTCGAATCCCTCTACCATCAACCCCCACCACTTATCCCTTTCCCCAAAATTGATAGGGCCATCCATCCCTTTCATTCCCTTAGATTCCAGCCAATTTTTGGCGTGATCAAATAATAGATCAGCCGCGACTTGTTGATCAATGCAATCAAAAAATCCAATACCTCCCACAGGTACTTCGGTTCCGCGGGTTTTATATTTCGAATTGGTAAAGGCAGCAATTCTTCCACAGGTTTTGCTGGTTTCGTCCACTAAAATCCAACGCTTACATTCTCCGAACTGGAAGAGATGATTTTTTTTCGGGTCAAACACTTCACTCACCTCATTGTCTAAAGGAGAAATATAGCAGGGATTATGCTGATTGAGGGTCCGGTTAATTTGCAAAAATTCCCGGGCAGTATGGCTATTATTCACTTCCACTATTTGCATGGCCTGCCTGTTTAATTACTGCAAAATTACTAAATACTATTTGCTGGTTGGTGGGTTATTATTTTTCAAACAATTTGGCTTCCATTTTAGCATCATGCCCATAAATGTCTTTCCGAAAATTGAGTTGCCCCTCTTTGTCAACCCAGGCAGTAAAATATACCAAAAATACCGGAATGCCCTTGGGCAGGGTTACCCACTTCTCTTTGCTCAAGTGCATGGCAGAGTCAATCTTATTTTCAGTCCAGGTTTTATCATTTCTAAGCAGGTACTGTGCAAATTTTTTCGGCTCACCCAATCGAATGCAGCCATGGCTCATACTTCGGGTAGTTTGCTGAAACAAGGTTCGATTGGGCGTATCATGAAAATAAATACTGAAATTGTTGGGAAACAGAAATTTTACCAATCCCAATGAATTCCAAGGACCCGGAATTTGTCGGATATTAGGTGTTTTTCCACTGTAACCGGTTATCTCCATATGGTTTTTGGAAAGGTAATTGGGATTTCTGGCTATGGCCGGCATAATTTCCTTTTTTACAATACTTTCCGGAACATTCCAATAGGGACTAAATACCACATAGCGTAACTGACCGCTGAAAATGGCAGAACTGTTGGCGGCGGTACCCACTATTACCCGCATGTCGAATTTCAGTTTACTGCTATCATACACATGCATGGTAAACTCTGGAATATTCACCAGAATATAATTAGAATCCTTTTCGGCAGGCATCCATCGAACTCTTTCGAGGTTAATCAGTATTTGCCGGATTCTTTTTTGAACCGGCACATTGAGCTCTGAAATGGTTTTATTCCCAACCGTTCCCTCGGTGGGCAATCCCATTCGCTTTTGATATTTCTTTACTGCAATAAACAGTGTACTATCAAATTGTTGGGAAGGGGATCCGGATAAACTGCTGTCGCCCCAATAGACCAACCGATTTTTAATGGCAACTACCCGGGTTCCTGAATCGCCTACATGCAGCGGCTTGTCTACGTTGGTAATAGAATCCGGTGCATCCTTTTTGGCTAATCCAATATAGAATGCCAATTGTTGCTGTAATAACTTATACTGAATATTCTGTAAGTTGTTTTGCTGCGGATATAGTTGGCCGGTTGTAATGGCCGTACCCAGCATTTCAGTGAGATTGATTTTCTTTCTGGGAATAAACCAACCTAATTCGGTAGTGTTGATATCACTGCCGGTATAGGTTTTAGCGGAATATTGAAAAAACTGACCAGTTAAAAGCAATTCGGTGTTTATCATTAACTGTGTGAGTGCGGTTTGTGAAAGTATCTTTTTATTATTGATTGAATCTTTCAATCTGGGTAAGCGTTCATTGTGTAAACTGCTGTCCATCATATCCTGTATATAGTTTTCTTCCAAGTTCATTAGGTTCAGTGCCTGTTCGGAAAGTCCGGAAGAGTCGAACCAGGCAAATTGAAAGTTTCTACCTCTGTAAAAATCCATATACTGATCTGCAAAACCTGCATACCGATTTTGTCCGGATAAAAATGCCGGAATTTGTGTGCTGTCGAAAAACAAGTTATTAAATGAACTTACTGCTGTAATGGTGGTATCGCGCACCACAGGTTCTTTTTTTGAAGAAAACATAGAACACTGTTGGGTAAACAGGGGAAGTAATAGCAATAAAAAATATCTCAGTTTCATAAAAACAGCTGTTTTATTTTGTAAGTTTCTGATTTAGTATAAGCGCAGTGGCTAACATACCTGCGGTTTCAGTTCTTAATCTCGTGTTTCCTAAGCTTACCGGCAGGTAATTATTTTCTATTGCACGGGTAATTTCTGTATCCGAAAAATCTCCTTCAGGGCCAATCAGTATGCGGCAAGAGCCGGAAGCTCTATAATCGGTTAAGGGTTGTTGGTTTCCTGGTGCGCAGTGGGCTATCCATTGATGGGCGGCAGCTGGCAACTCCATTAATTTGGTAAGGCGAATAGGATCGTGCAATGCAGGTAAATAATGTTGTTTGCTTTGTATCATGGCTGCAATTAAAATGCCTTCCATTCGATCTCTTCTAAAGCGCGTATGCTCAGTTCTTTCGCATAGGATTGGCTGAATCTCAGATACTCCCATTTCAGTTACTTTTTCTAACAGCCATTCTAGGCGCTGACTATTTTTGAGCAGCGAAATGCAAAGAGTTAATCGGGTTGTGGGAACTGGACTTTTTTGAAAGGATTGGGTGGCAACCAGGGTTTGTTTTTTGTTTACCGAAAGCAAAGTGGCTAAGCAGGCATTTCCTTTTCCGTCCGTTAACTCAATGGTATCACCTACAACTTTTCGCAGTACCTGCACACAATGATGGGCTGAGGTTTCACTCAATTGAAACCCATGGGTGTTTTCCGGCAATCCCGGCTCATAAAAAAGTGGTAAACTCATGTGAAAGGTAACTACTTTTTATATTGGATACGCTTCTGCCAATGTTAGAATGGAGTGGCATTGTCTAATCCTTCATCAAAATTGGTGTCGTTCATTCGACTCCCTTTTTCAACAAATAATTTAGCACTATCAGATCCGGAACCAACGGGTGTTCCGGGTGGGCGAATACCGGTTGGTTTCCAGCCACCCCCTCTTTCGTCGGAGGGGTCATCTTCGAAGCGCTGTATAGACAAGTTGGCTCTTAATTTGATGTAATCTAGTTCACCATTTCTGTGTTTCGCAATGCGAATATGCACTTCCCCCGTGGTACTTTCTCCCTGCTCATTGGCGTGGATATCGTGGTATTCGGGGCGATAGATAAACATAACCATATCGGCATCCTGTTCAATAGCACCCGATTCGCGCAAATCACTCAATTGTGGCACTTTGCTTTCTTTGCGGGTTTCTACGGCACGACTTAGCTGACTAAGTGCGATGATGGGAATATTCAATTCTTTTGCCAGTGATTTCAGGTTGCGGGAAATGCTGCTGATTTC
>JBIINW010000113.1:0-8439 GCA_044337245.1 Sediminibacterium sp.
CACTGTTTCTGGGAGTTACATAATTTTGGGTAGGAACCCCACAGCCAATACAAATTACGGCCTTATCGTCTATTTGTTTTCCGCAGTTGGAGCAATACATAAGCGTTCATTTTTGTTTCAGATAAATTAGGAAAAAATTACTTACTAGATATTTCACTAAGGTAATCAATTTTTTTTGGTGTTTGATTGGGCAAAATCGGGAAAGATTATTTAATAATCTCAATACCATTCAACTGCAGGTAATTGAAATTTCCCTGCCAGGGCAATATGCCGGAGTTTTTTTCGAAGCATTGTTCCACCCGAACCCCAGTTGTATTTCCGGCACATCGAAAGCCGGTACCTCTGGCCTGCTCAGCGGTGCAATTTTTAAATAGGATATCACTACCTCCCTGTACTTCAAAACAGGCTCTACTAGGATCATCACCCTGATTAACCGCTTTACAATTTTCTATCTGCACTTTTCTAACTATGCCACGTGTTTGATTAATGGCAATCGCAGATACGCCCGCTGAATTACTGGTTACATTTTGAATATGAATATTTTCGGAAATGCTATTGTCGTCAAAGGATTGTACTAGTATGGTTCCACCTCTTTCAAATGGATTACCAGCATTGCCTGAAATGTTTACATGATTAACCGATACATCCGCAGTTCTTGCATTAAACGTTTCGGCCGATTTAATGATAATAGAAGTGAAGCCACAGGAAATAGCTTCAACACTGTCTATGCTAACACCACCCGACCGAATCGCTATGCCATGGTAAAAGTCTCTTACGATAATATTTTTTATTTGGATGTTTCTTCCTGTTTGGCATAAGATACCATGTTGGTATTCCTGATAGCCTCCTCCTCGTAAACTGATATTACGGAAAGTTTGAAACAGACTTACCGAATCAATTCCATCCCCTGAAGTAAGCGCTGCAGCATCTTGTTGCCGTAAAACACCTGCAGCATCTATACCTAATTGCTGCACAAGCACATTCTTTTTATTATTACAATTGATACTGCCTACAATGATGGTGCCCTCTTTAAAAGCGGCTGTAGGTTGTTGCTGTCCGGTTATAGTTAAGCCATTGTAAAGTATTTTTACATAAGCCCGGTATTTTCCAACAGGAACAATGATGGGCTGTTTAAGTGAGTCAGCCACTTGCATGGCTTTTTCAAATGCCTGTGAATCATCCTGAATGCCATTACCAACTGCTCCATAATCTCTAACATTAATACCCGAAGAAAGAGGAGGTGTCGGTTGAAGCACCGCAATCTCTTCCCCTTTTTGGCAACTAAATAAGAGCAGAAACAATCCTACGGGAAGGCAATTTTTCATAGACATCTAAAATAGCTATTCTTTTGCAACCAGGCATTACTTAGTTAAAAATAAGGTGTAGGTTTTGCAAATGCCCCTCTATGATTGTCAACTCTTGGGAGCTTAATTGTATTGAAGCTGCTTTTGCGTTTTCAATACACTGTTCCGTATTGCGGGCACCAGCTAAAGCAATTGTAATTCCGGGCTGGTGTAGGGTCCAGGCCAGAGCCAATTGGCCTAAGCTAATGGAATGTCCATCTGCAATCGGCTGAATCTTTGCTAACAAGTTTTGGGTTTCTTGAATATTATGAGTGGTGAAAAACCGGTTTCCGTTTCGGGTATCTCCAGCAGCAAATACATGGTCGGGTTTAATTTTTCCGGTTAGTAATCCCCGTTGCATAGGACTATAAGCCATCACCGCTTTTTGATGTTGTATGCAATAAGGAATTAACTCTTTTTCTATATCCCGGTTAAGCATGCTAAACGGGTTTTGGGCGGATACCAATGAAATGATTTTTTCAGCTGTTTGCATTTGTGCTGCTGTATAATTACATACCCCTACTTCCCTCACTTTTCCCTGCTGCTTTAATTGTAAGAGCGCTTCCATACTTTCTTCAATTGGGGTAGTTGGGTCGGGCCAATGCAATTGATACACATCAATATAATCTGTTCCTAATCTGCGTAAGCTGTTTTCACATTCTTCTATAATACTTTCTTTACCTGCATAGCGGTAAATATCTATGTCATTTCCTGCATTATCACTGCTATGTAAATTAAAACTGCCTTTAGCTAAATCCCATCTCAGTCCGCATTTGGTAAAAATTTGCAGCTGATCTCTGGGTATGGTTTTCAGTGCTTCTCCTACAATTTGTTCACTCAATCCCTGTCCATAAATCGGTGCGGTATCTATAGAAGTGATTCCGGCTTCCCATCCCGCTATAATTGCCTGCAGTGCTTCCCGTTGATCACTTCCGCCCCACATCCAACCCCCAATGGCCCAGGCTCCGAAAGTAATGGTGGAAGCTTGTAAAGTTGAATTGCCCAGTTGGCGGTAAGTCATACAATAATTTTATGGGTAAATTTACCGGGAAAGTGGATAATTAATTCAGTTAATTATCAGATAGTTACGAAAGAATGAATTAATTTTCTATTTCAACCTTTTAATTAATAATTCTATGTCGGATACGCTTCAAATTGCCGGTAAAGGCAAAGAACAACAAACCTATGATGCCATTGTTATTGGTTCCGGAATGAGCGGTGGCTGGGCAGCGAAGGAATTATGTGATCAGGGGTTCTCAACCTTGGTATTAGAGAGGGGTAAAGACGTGGTTCATTTGAAAGATTACCCTACTGCAACCATGCCCCCCTGGGAATTTCCCCACCATGGAAAAATTCCGGCTGCGGAAAAAGCGGCTAATCCGGTTCTTTCACGCTGTTATGCCTATAGTGAAGCGAGTCAGCATTTTTTTGTAAAAGATAATGAACATCCCTATGTTCAAGAGAAGCCCTTCGACTGGATACGCGGTTATCAGGTAGGGGGTAAATCGTTGCTATGGGCCCGGCAAACCCAACGCTGGAGCCGTTTTGAATTTGAAGCCCCCGCAAGAGATGGTTTCGCCGTGGACTGGCCCATTCGATATTCAGATTTGGCTCCCTGGTATTCGCATGTTGAAAAATTTGCCGGTATCAGTGGCAATAAAGATGGATTGGAAACCTTACCCGATGGAGAGTTTTTGCCACCGTGGGAGATGAATTGCGTAGAGAAAGAAATACAGGAAAAAATAATGCATCATTTTCCCGACCGTTCGGTTATTCAAGGAAGATGTGCCCATCTTACCAAACCGAATGAGATTCATATTCAGCAAGGTAGAGGATCTTGTCAGGCCCGCAATATGTGCGAAAGGGGTTGTCCGTTCGGTGGATATTTTAGCTCTAATTCATCAACCCTTCCTTGGGCGCAAAAAACGGGTAATTTAAGTTTACGACCCAATTCCGTAGTGCATTCTATTATTTACGACGAGCAAAAGCAGAAAGCTGTTGGGGTTCGGGTGATTGATGCCAATACCCATACCGCAACAGAATATTTTGCCCGCATCATTTTTGTAAATGCCAGCTGCCTGAACTCCAATCTGGTATTGCTGAACTCTACTTCATCCCGTTTCCCCAATGGATTAGGAAACGACAATGGATTACTCGGGAAATACATTGCATTTCACAACTACCGCGGAAAAGTAACGGCATCGTATGACGGACCAGACGATAAGTACTATTATGGCAGAAGACCCACCCAAGTGATGATGCCGAATTTCCGAAACGTACATAAACAGGATATGGATTTTCTTCGCGGCTACATGGTGCATTATAGTGCCGGTAGAGGAAGGGCTGGGGCTGATGGAATTGGCGCAGCATTTAAAGAAGCTATTACCGAAGCAGGTGACTGGTCGATATTTATGATGATGCAAGGAGAAACTATTCCTAAAGAATCGAACCATGTTCGGTTGAGTAAAGACAGGCAAGATGAATGGGGTATTCCTTTACTGGTTACTTCAGTTGGGTATGATGATAATGATGATAAAGTGGTGAAAGACTTTTTAGAGCAAGGTAGCCTGATGCTGGAAAAAGCAGGATGTACCAATATCAAACAGCAAGATACCGGACAAGCCCCCGGATTGGATATTCACGAAATGGGAGGCATTCGTATGGGAAAAGATCCGGCTACCTCGCTGCTGAACGAGCACAATCAATTACATCATTGTAAAAATGTATTTGTAACCGATGGCGCCTGCATGGTATCAACCGGCACCCAAAATCCTTCGCTTACCTATATGGCCATGACGGCAAGGGCAGCTAATTTTGCTGTTGCCGAAATGAAGAAGGGGAATCTGTAAGAAGATGACAGTATACTTTTATATTCAATGATAATTGATACTAATTTGATATTTATTTAAACATATTCTCAGTTAAATTCGAGCTATTTTTGGTAATTTCAGATATGACCAAACAAACAAAATATCATTTAGGAATAGAAATTGATAAATTGACAAATAGTATTGTTAATACTGTTTCGGGTGATAGTTTTCCTACAGATGTCCATCCGATAATCAAAAGTGATTTAAAGAATGTTTCTAAGAAAAATGGTTGGCATTTCAATTGGGCAAATGAAAGTAAACTGAAAGATCGACAAGTATTTAAGCTCACAATTCGAAATAATCCTGAAATAATTCAAGGATTATTAAGTATTAGCGATTATAATGACCATTTTTATTTACATCTTATTGAAAATTCGCCATTTAATTTAGGGAAGACAAAGCTGTATGAAGGTGTTTCCGGCAATTTATTTGCCTTTACATGTAAGATCTCATGGGACAGAGGTTATTAAGGTTTTGTTTCGTTTACCTCCAAGACAAAGTTAGTCGAACATTATGAGAAGTTTTTAGGTGCGACTCATGTTGGAGGACATAAAATGGTCATTTTCCCACAGGAAGCACTAAAACTTATTAAAAAATATTTTCCAACTCAATTTTAAACAATGGGATACATTAAAGAACCAGTTGGTGTCGACTTTATAGTTGACCCTACTCCATTAACTCTTAAAGAAAGAAAAAGAATTAGTGAAATTATAGCAAAATACAAGGTAAATGGAAAAAAAATGCCAACTTCCAAATTGACTCCTCGAGGTCTAGTTAGAAGATCTAAGGGGAATAAAAAAATTGCTTAAAATCTAATAAACTGCAATTTCAGCGAAATACCATTGTGCATTTTGTGTTTTCAAAAAATTATTACTTAAGTAGTTAACTAATTTCGAAAGCAATCGAGATTAAACATCGCATCAATTATGTTGTCTGGAGACAGCTTTATTCTTCTAAATTGCTAACTTTTTATAGCTGTAAAAAAATCCCTACATGCAATTTTACGTAGGGTATGCTTTTTTATTTCCAATCAAATTGCTTATTTTACTCCTTCAACGAAAACACTTGCCATGCCCAACGATTCTACCCTTTTAAATACAAAGGCACAAGCTCAGCAAACCTTTGATGCAATCGTAATTGGTTCTGGAATCAGCGGGGGATGGGCAGCTAAAGAACTTACTGAAAAGGGGTTGAAGGTAATGATGCTCGAAAGAGGTAAACCATTGGAGCACATTAAAGACTATAAAACAGCCTCACTTGATCCCTGGGAATTTCCACACCACGGAAGAACCACCGATGAGCAAAAGAAAAAATATCCGGTAATCCACCGAGGTTGGGCAGCTGCAGAAGCAGTAATGGATTCCTGGACGAATGAGGAGGATTGTCCTTACACAGAGGTAAAACCTTTCACCTGGTGGCGCAGTTATCAAATGGGTGGACGCTCTTTATTATGGGGACGACAAAGTTATCGTTGGAGTGATTTGGATTTTGAAGCCAATGCAAAAGAAGGGATAGGCGTGGATTGGCCTATCCGTTATCGGGATATTGCGTCTTGGTACGATTATGTTGAAAAATTTGCCGGCATCAGCGGTTCCAAAGAAGGGATTCCTCATTTACCGGATGGTCAGTTTCTGCCACCCATGGATTTGAATTGTGTTGAGAAAGATATTGCCGCCCGCATCAAAAAACAATATGGGGGAAGCCGACACTTGATTATCGGCAGAACGGCCAATTTAACGGCTCCCATTGAAGGGAGAACCCAATGTCAATTCAGAAACCGATGCTGGGAGGGTTGTCCTTTTGGTGGATATTTTAGTACCCAATCCAGCACGTTACCCGCAGCCCTGAAAACCGGTAACCTTACCGTTCGGCCTTTTTCTATTGTTACAAAAATTTTGTATGATAAAGATACCCGCAAAGCCAAAGGGGTAGAAGTGTTGGATGCTGAAACCAATCAAACCTATGAATATTATGCACGCATCGTATTTCTGAATGCCTCTGCACTTAACTCTGCCTGGGTACTGATGAATTCAGCCGTAGATGTATGGCCGGGAGGTTTGGGAAGCAGCAGTGGCGAGTTAGGGCACAATGTGATGGATCATCATTATAATCTGGGAGCGTCGGGAACGGTGGAGGGATTTGAAGACAGTTACTATTTTGGCAGAAGGGCGAATGGATTTTATATTCCTCGTTTCGCCAATATTGGTAACGATAAGCGCGATTTTCTTCGGGGATATGGCTACCAGGGCGGTGCTAGCCGCGATAGTTGGAGCCGCGAAATTGCCGAATTGCAAATTGGTGCCGATTACAAAGAAGCCATTACAGAACCCGGAACCTGGAAGATAGGAGCAACCGGATTTGGAGAAATTTTACCCAATCATGATAATCAGATCTACCTCGATAAACAGCGTAAAGATAAATGGGGATTGCCTGTGCTAGCCATGGATTGCGAATTAAAAGAAAATGAGCTGAAGATGCGCAAAGCCATTGTTGCCGACCTAAAAGAAATGCTGGAAAATGCCGGCGTAAAAAATATTCAAACCCGCGATAACGGACATGCCATGGGCCATGGTATTCACGAAATGGGTACTGCTCGCATGGGTATCGACCCCAAAACATCGGTGCTGAATAAAAATAACCAGGTTTGGGATGCTCCGAATGTATTGGTTACAGATGGTGCTTGTATGACGTCCTCCGCTTGTCAGAATCCTTCCCTAACCTATATGGCATTAACAGCTCGGGCGGCTGATTTTGCCGTGAGTGAGTTAAAGAAAGGGAATCTGTAGGGGATAGATTTAGGTACCAACCGAATCATACACCACCACTTTTTTCCATAGATGTTTACAGCTATCTACAAAGTGGAGGTGAATGGGATGCGACTGATAAATATCTTGATTTTCGGCTGTTAGAAATACTGCGAGCCATGAAAATGCATAACTGGTATCTATAACATCGCGATTAGTTGATGCAGGCACACCGATATGAAATTGATGGATGGTGGGCACAGCAGATAAATCCTGTAATCCCTTTAATAACGCAGCATGGTCTTGGGCACTATCGGGGTTTTCCAGCCAAAAATATACATGGTGGATGAATTGTTGAGGCAACAACATATCAAATTAGTTAAGGAGGTTAACTGTTTTTTGTTCACAGGATGAATCCAGTGTCTATCGGCTATGAAATAATTTGCTCGGTAATTTTACCGGTATGCTTATTTTTCAGGATTAATTTTTTAGCACCATAGTGTGTCATTTCCTCTTTTACAAGGTAATGGTCAGCATCGTAATTTACCAGATGACTCTCTTTGGACAATCCTGTTTTACCTCTCCAGATATCCAATTTAACGGGCTCCCAAAGTTTTGTTTTAGCAGAAAGATAGGCAGCATCTAAAATGGCATTCACCACATAGCCGTCGTAAAAGGTTTCTTTTGGGGGAACGCCTTTTTCCATGGCATTGAACATATCCATAAACATGTGATTGTATCCCAATTCATTCAGTTCATCTCCTACCGGAAACAGCCAGCCAGAATTGCTTTCTGCTTTTTCTGCTACATAGTCTGCCCCTTTGCCGGTTGTAAACATATCAAACCCAGTTCTTAAAAAACTATTGATCCAGATAGTTCCTTCGGTTCCCATAACCTCATCGCGTAAGTCTAATCCTCCGCGGAAAGTCCAACTCACTTCAAACTGAGCAATCGATCCATTTTCGTATTTCACCAGGCCGATGGCATGATCTTCTGCATCTATTGGCTTAACCTGGGTATCTGCCCAGCACATTACTTCAACTGGTTTTATATCTTTACCAATATAGCTGCGGGTAATCTCTACACAGTGGCATCCCAAATCTAGTATACATCCGCCTCCTGCTTGTTCTAAATCCCAGAACCAATCACTATGTGGGCCAGGATGGGTTTCTCTGGATTTTGCCCAGAGAATTCTGCCGAGCGCCCCATTTTTCACGCTCTCTTGAGCTTTGATAAATTTAGGGGTATATACCAAATCTTCGAGGTATCCATTAAAAATGCCGGCTTCTTCTACGGCGAGTAACATTCTTTTGGCTTCCGCAGTATTTCTGCCCAAAGGCTTGGTAGTCATTACCGCTTTTTTATGTTTGCAGCAAAGCATTACGGCTTCTTCATGCAAATTATTGGGCAGTGCAATACAAACAATATCTACATCGGGATGGGCAATGGATTCCTCCATGGTGGTGGTCCAGTGGCTGCAAC
>JBIINW010000013.1:0-27879 GCA_044337245.1 Sediminibacterium sp.
AATATCAATCTCATTTTTGGATGTATCAAAAATTTCAGAAATCACATATAATAAAGGAACGGATACACCTAGCGCAATGATAAGTGTAACAATTCTGCTGCCACGAAGTTTTAATTTTTCAGCTTGCCAAGCGGCACGTAATCCGTATAAAGCATTCTTCATAGTGTAATCAATTTTGGGTGATTTGCATGAACCAATCTTCTAAACTGTCCTGAATCCTCAATTCAGAAACTGCCGCTCCGGCCATTACTAAGGTTCTATTCAATTGAATAGCATCTTCCCGATCTTTCATTGATACAGCAATCTTATCGGATTCAAGTACACGGGCATCGGAATAATGAGGTTGCAAGATTGATATCCACTGATCTGCATTGGCCACCGTAACAACAATTGTAGGCCCGGAACCTGCGGCATTTGCGAGTTCATTTATCTTTCCTTCAAATCGCATAATACCTCTATGAATAATGCCAATATGGGTACACATTTTCTCTACTTCATGCAATAAATGACTGGAAATAAAAATTGTAATCCCTTTTTGCTGGTTCAATTCCTTTAAAAGTTCGCGAATCTCCACCATACCATTAGGATCTAATCCATTAACCGGTTCATCAAGCAATAGCAACTGCGGTTCGTTTAGCAGTGCCATGGCAATACCCAACCGCTGTTTCATTCCCAGGGAATATTGTCCTGCTTTTCGATGGGTTGCGTTCTCCAGACCAACCCAGCTCAGTGCTGGCATTGCTTTTTTCTCATCAATACCCTGCATCCTGGCCACCAATCGCAAATTATCGATGCCGCTGAGGTGCATATAAAGGGAAGGAGTTTCAATTAGGCATCCTACTTTATGAAATAGGGTAGGGAGTTGAGTTTGCAGTGATTGATTAAAGAACTGTATTTGATCGCCCTGCTGCGGCAATAAACCAGTCAACAAGCGCATCGTAGTGGTTTTACCGGCACCATTAGGTCCCAGAAAACCATAAATACTTCCCGCAGGAACATTGATATTGATATTGTCGAGTACCTTTTGCCCCTTGTGAAAGGAGAAAGACAGGTTAGAAGTGCTAAGCACCGAGGAAGTATCATTGATCATTAGTAGAAAACATGTATGAATAATGTAAATGCCAATTAAATATAAGTTTAATTACAATATATTAATTGTAAGCCGACTAAATTCCGACAAAAGAAAGCAATAAATATGAATCGTACCTACGGCACTTTTTATGCAGGTGGCTCGTATTTGCAACGGATTGAAATCCGTTAGTAGTAAATAAATCGAGCCGATGGCTCTGCATATATTACGATAATCATTGTTTTTCCAAACCTTTTTGCCTATTCGGAATCTGAAAATCGAACCGGATTTCGACTGAGGCTAAACTATAATATATTTTAAAGGGGAGTGCATGAATGCTAAAATTTAAACCAACCCCAAAAAAGAAGGAAGCACTTTTTAAATATGGTTCCCGGCATAATTCCGGCTGGTAGCAAAGAGGCGTAGCGTAGCCTCGACTCATACTACAACAACGGATTTTAATCCGTTGTTAGAAAAAAAAAGGGGCTACATTACTGTAACCCCTTGATTTTCAGTGTGACCGCGTTAGGATTCAAACCTAAAACCTTCTGATCCGTAGTCAGATGCTCTATTCAATTGAGCTACGCAGCCGATACCCGATTCTTAAAAGAATGGGGGTGCAAATATACAACCAAATCTATTAATTTCAAAAAGAGGGGAGATGGGAGGCTTACTTCACTTCATACAGGTCGGCAGCCACCGATTCGGATAACTTGCGGGGCATTAACCAGGCCAATGCAGCCCCTAATTGATTAACGAACCCAGTGATCTGCTCCGTTTTTCCCTTTAGCATGGCATCAACGGCTTGTTTAGCCACTTGCTCGGGAGTCATATTCAATCGCTCACCCGCTTTAACCGCTTTACTGCTCACCTTAGCCCGATTGGCAAAGTCGGTTGCAGTGCCACCCGGACTCACCACCGTTACCGAAACGGGTGATTTTCTAAGCTCATAGGCAAGGCCCCGGCTGAACTGAACAATAAACGATTTGGTGGCAGCATATACCGTTAATCCGGGAACTGCCTGATAGGCTGCTGAACTGGCGATATTTAATATATAAGCCTTAGGCAATTGTAAAAGGGAGGGAAGAAAAATGCGTGTAAGCTCTACTGGCACCTGCATATTTACCTGCATCATACCCGCATACTCCTCTTCAGAATAATCAATAAACTGTCCGCTAAGTCCGTACCCGGCATTATTAATCAACATATGCACCACATATCCATTTTGGGTTACCCAATCGAATACCCGCACAGAAGCACCGGGTTGAGATAAATCAATAGCCAAAATTTGTGCCTCTACTTTATATTGTTCGGTTATTTGATTGCGCAATTCGCCGAGTAATACCTCATTGCGGGCAACTAATAACACAGGAATTCCTTTTTGCGCCAATTCAATCGCGATAGACTTGCCAATACCTTTGCTGGCTCCGGTAATTAATGCATATTTCATAATAAAAGGATAGATAAAAAAAAGGCCAACAAATGCTGGCCATGAAAAAGTTAGTTTAATGATGCACTTTCGCTGTAAAACGATGGTAGAATGGCGTTTTGCTATTTTCATCTTTGGGTGCATACTTGCCGGTAACCAAGGGAACATACATTACCCTTCTGCGACTGGCTTCTCCGAAAAGGGGAGACTGCTTCACCCGATGCCATAAACGACCATCATGAACAGTCAAATCGCCTGCCTGAATATCAAAACCCACTTCACGACGATCGTCGGAATTATCGATGAAATATTTTTTACCAAACAATAATTTCAGCATGTTCTGACGCTGTGTTCCGGGAATTACCCGCAAACCACCGTTATCAAAAGCACAAGTGTCTAAGTGAATACCCACATTCAGCATCGGCATGATTCGCTGACCCATAAACAAATCGCGGGGGGCATCGGTATGCCATCCCATTTGGGTAAAAGTGCTATTGGGGGTATTGATATAATTATTTACTACCAATCCATCTTTTTCTTCTTCCCCAATTCTGCCTTCAAAAGCACCCAGAAAAGGCAATAAGGCCTGTAATTTAGGGTGCTGAATTAACTGGTGCAAAGGATCGCTGTATAAGGAGGTAAAACAGAGACGCTGGATGGTCATTTTCCCCTTATCATCTTTGCCAAATTTTAACGGAATACCATTTACCTTTTCGCGTTTTTCCTCAAGCCACATTTGTTCAATTCTGCTTATTTCACTAACATACAACTGAACTTGTTCGGGATTAAGAAAATTACGGAATAATATTACCCCGTGTTCTTGGAAAAATTCCAGTTGCTCGGAAGTAAGCAAATCCCCCAATTCAAATTGACTATCCCATTTTTTCATACTTACCTACAACGTTTGGTGCTGCCTTTTGTTATATTTTCGTTACCAATTGATAACGGATAGCAAATTTACGGAATTAATTGTTGGTTTTCGCAGGTTTAGACCTTAATATGATAAACATATTGTATTGATTATCAATAAAAAACCCAAAATGAGGCTAACAAGAAGGTTTTGGTTGATGAGTTGGGTTTTGTTCCCTTGGGTAGCTTTTGCACAACCTCGGGCTGAAAAAAGTGGTAAAGCATTCGCATTTCCCATCGTTACCCGATCGCTGGAAACAGGTTGGAATTTTGGGGCAGTTGCAGCTAAAATATTCTCTACCAACAAATTAGATACCGTTTCCCGCAGTTCGAATATAGTAGTAGTAGGTATGTTCTCAACCCGCAAACAAGTATTATTTGCCCTAAATGGAACCCAATATTATAATCGAGAGCAATATATACTGGAGGAACAACTCTCTACGAGCTACTTTCCCGACAAGTTCTGGGGATTGGGAAACAACACTTTAGACAATCAAGAGGAATCTTATTCATTTCGCCAAGCCTATCTGTATTTGCACCTCAAACGTAAAATGGCCCCCAAGTTCTTTGCAGGAATTGTGTATGAGGCGCAAAAAGTTTGGGACATCAACTATGTACAGGGCGGGTTATTAGACAAAGCAGCTATTCCGGGTATCAATGGTTACTTTATCAGCGGCATCGGCACCAGCCTTTCTTACGATTCTAGAAACAACGCATTTGCACCCGACAAAGGGCTTTACATGCAACTTTTCTGGAATCATTTCGATAGAACCTGGGGGTCGGATTTTAATTATAATAATTGGGTGGCTGATATTCGAACCTACCAGAAGTTGGGTGATAAAAGTACTTTAGCCCTGCAGTTGTTAACCTTCTCATCCAATGGCGCTGAAGTACCCCTCAGAAGCCTCGCAGCCTTTGGTGGAGCCTCTAAAATGAGGGGATATTACGAAGGAAGATTCCGGGACAAGCAACAAATGTTTTTTCAGGGTGAATACCGATTTCCGGTTTATAAATTTTTGCAGGCCGTGGTATTTGGCGGGCTAGGCTCCGTTGCCAGCCAATGGAAAGAGTATGCCATGGATAATATCAAATATTCTGCGGGTGGGGGACTACGATTTGTGCTAAGCAAACAAGAAAAATTAAGCCTGCGACTCGATTATGGTATAGGCCAGGGAACCAACCGAGGCTTTTATGTTCAGCTAGGAGAGGCATTTTGAGGAATTACTACCATCGCTTTTGCCAGTTTATATAAAAACCAAGTAAACACCCAGGCCCCTAGCACATCAATACTGTAATGGATATGCTGAACCAATACCAGACATCCTACCGCAATAGCCGCAGCAAATGCCAGCCGCTTCTCCCATTTTCCGGGAAGCAGTAATCCAATCATAATCATGGAAGAAGTATGCCCCGAGAAAAATAAATCGCGGGTGATAAATCCATGTGCTTTGCCGTAAAAAAAATTACTGATGGGATCTTCTAATGCAATCAGCCCAGGTGGAGGTTCTAAGGGGAAAAGGATAATAGTAACCATCCGGGTTAAAAAAATCAGATTAATGGCAACTATAGCCAGTAATGCCAGTGAGGGTTGTTGTATCATTCTTACAATCAAGAAAAGCGACATCAGCCAAAGGGTAGAAAATATGAAGATAGACAGGTCTTTAGCCGGAATCATCTCTAATAAGGGATCAGAAAGTTGCCACCCTTGCCGGGATTCGATGAAAGCAAAAAAATAAGGAAAAGCAATCAGTATTGCAATAAAAATCAGCAAATATAACAATGCCTGCTTACGAAAAACAGCTGAGCCAAGGGCCTTTGACCAGCGATCATATATACCGGAAATAGGTTCAGTTGATTCCAATGAATTGTAAATTAAACCGCAAAAATACAATATTCGGGGGTGTGCGCACTAATAATGCCAGCGAACAAATGCCTCCATAGCTGCATATTGCGTCATGCCCAAGGCAGCATATAATTGCGCAGTATGGCCATTTCTATCTTCGGCACGCTGCCAAAATTCGCGGCTGTCGGCACCCTGAAAAGGAACCATATCTTTTTGACTCTGGTGTATAAAAATGCCAAAGCGTTTTTTCATTACCTGATCTGGACTCATAGGAATTGCCATTTCAATTTCTGAAATATCCCATTCCTGCCAGGCCCCTTTGTAAAGCCATACCCAACAATCAGTAATCCATGGCTCCCCGGCAGCTTTTAATCGACGTAAACTCTCGAAAACTACTTCCAAGCATACTTTATGGGTTCCATGCGGATCGGCCAGATCGCCGGCGCAATACACCTGATGAGGTTTAATTTTTCGCAACAACTCCATGGTAAGCTGAATATCCGCTTCCCCCATAGGATTTTTATTAACGGTGCCAGTTTCGTAGAAGGGTAGATTCATGAAATGACAATTTGCATCGGCAATGCCAACATAGCGACAAGTGGCTTTGGCTTCACATCTACGGATTAATCCTTTGATAGAGCGAATTTCAGCGGTATCCTGTTGATCTTTTTGTTTATTGGCAATATATAGGCGGGCATCTTCCAATATTCTTCTGCTCATCTGATTATCTACCCCAAACATTTCCTCAAAACCTACTGCAAAATCAATAAAACGAGTTACAAATTCGTCGGTAACAGCAATATTTCCGCTGGTTTGATAAGCCACGTGCACTTCATTACCCTGATCATGCAACCGCATCAACGTGCCCCCCATACTGATTATGTCGTCGTCGGGATGAGGCGAAAAAATAAGGCATCTTTTCGGGTGTAAATCGCAGCGTTCGGGATGATCGGGAAGTGACGCATTGGGTTTACCGGCAGGCCATCCGGTGATGATATTTTTTAATAAATAAAATACCTGTAAATTGATTTCATATGCATCCCCTTGCTCTACCAATAAATCAGAGAGTCCATTTTCTAAATAATCATTCACCGTTAAACTAAGTACCGACTTATTCAACTTAAGCGCAACAGAAATAACAGCTTTTTTAATCAAATTGGGCGTCCAGTCGCAGTTTCCGGTTAGCCACGGACTTTTCACACGGGTTAATTCGGTAGAAGCTGCTTCGTCTATGATAAAAGTACAATCCGGGTGTTGCTGCAATATACTGGCGGGAACCTGCTCGGTTACATTTCCCTCAACAGAACGAGCTACAATGGCAGCTTTTTGTCCCCAGGCCATTAATAAAATACGTTTTGCCTGCATAATATTGCTGATACCCATAGTAAGTGCCAATCGGGGTACCTTGCTAATATTTTCAAATTCGTAGGTATTGGCTATTCGGGTAGTATTTTCCAGATTCACCAACCGGGTTTTAGAAAACTGTCCAGAACCAGGTTCGTTAAACCCGATATGTCCATTTAAACCAATTCCCAGCAACTGTAAATCTACCCCACCTAAATCCACCAATTTTTGCTCAAAAGCCGCGCAGTGCTTTTTGATGGATTCTTTCGGCCAGGTGCCGTCTGGAATATAAATATTGGCGGGGTCTATATCAATATGATTGAATAAATGCCGGTGCATAAAGCTCCAATAACTTTGATAGGCATTTTTTTCAATCGGATAATACTCGTCTAGATTAAAAGTGATTACATTTTTAAAACTCAACCCTTCTTCCCGATGCATTCTAACCAGTTCCTTGTATAAAAGTACCGGCGTATTTCCGGTGGCCATTCCCAAAACACATTGCTGGTTTTTACCCGCTTTCTCACGAATTAACTGGGCAATTTCAAGGGCCACCATTTTAGAACCCTCGGTAACATTAGGGAAAATCTTTACAGGAATTTTTTCAAATGAATCCATCATAAGTTTTGCATTATTTATCAAAATTACTATGTCTTTGCCTTATTACCACAAAAACACGCAACTAAAACCGCAAAAAACCGCATTAGGATGATCAAATCAAAAAAAACTACGGGTTAAGATACAGTAGATATCTTAATCACATTGGTAGGCAGATGTAAATCTACGGGAGTACTACCCGTATTTACAACTACCTGACCAGACTCAAGAAAGCCTCTTTCTTTTAGAATGTTAATTTGATCGATAATAATCTCGTCTAAGCCTATTTCTTCTCCGTAGTAAAACGCCCGAACACCCCAACTAAGGCTGAGTTGATTAACCAAGGATTTTTCTTTGGTAAATATGAATAAGGGAGAGGAGGGTCGATAACTGCTGAGCATAAAAGCGGTATAGCCACTTAACGTCATACCAATTAACGCATTCGCTTCCACATCATTGGCAATTTTACAGGCGCTGTAACAAATAGCATCACTATGAAAGGAAGGGGAGTGGGGTTGTGGACGAAGATCTTCGCCCCGATTATAACGGTATTCTTTCTTTTCAACCTCTGAAATGATTTTTCGCATGGTTTGCACTACAAGGGCAGGGTGTTGACCAGTAGCAGTTTCCCCGCTCAACATAACCGCATCAGCACCTTCCAGCACAGCATTGGCAACGTCGGTAATTTCACTGCGATTGGGTTTTACCCGATCAATCATGCTCTCCATCATTTGGGTGGCCACAATAACCGGTTTGGCACGATGGATACATTTGCGAATCAATTCTTTTTGAATCAAGGGTATTTTTTCTACCGGCAGTTCAACACCCAAATCACCACGGGCAACCATGATACCATCGCTTTCAATAATAATATCCCGAATATTTACCAGCGCTTCCGGCTTTTCAATTTTGGCAATAATTTTAGTTTTGCTGTTTTGCTCTTTTAATAGTCTGCGTAAATACACAATATCATCCACGCTCCGCACAAAACTCAACGCTACCCAGTCACACTTTTGTTGAATGATAAAATCCAGATCCACTAAATCTTTCTCAGTAAGCGCAGGTAAAGAAATTTTGGTATCCGGAAGGTTAATGCCTTTCTTAGAGGATAAGATACCGCCCAGGGTTACCACTACTTTCACATCTCCGTTATCTTCAATGCTGATTACTTTTACTTCTAGTTTACCATCATCAATCAAAATAATATTACCTACTACCACATCGCCACCCAAATTGGGGTAAGAAACATAAATTTTTTCCAAGGTACCTATACATTTCTCATTCGTAAAAGTGAGCACATCGCCTACTTTCACTTCCAGTGCATTGTTTACAATTTCGCCTACCCGTAATTTTGGTCCTTGTAAATCTGCCAGAATTGCAATGTTATAGGGTTCCGTTTTATTGATGTTACGAATATGGTCGATGATGGACTGTTTATCTTCATGACTACCATGAGAAAAGTTCAACCGAAAAACATTTACGCCGGCTTTAACCAATTCGAGTAATTTTTCGTACGAATCGCAGGCAGGACCTACCGTGGCAACAATTTTGGTTCTATGATTCACGTGGGCAACACCTGCCTGTTTATCCATTTCTTTATGCAGGTACTTATCGAGGTTTTTAGACATACTGTATTAATTATAAAAAAGAACCGTGAGAAAAATAGCGGGATCAGCTCGCTAATATTTTTAAAATTTTAAACCATTCACTAGGAATTTTCTGTTTAGCTTTAACAGCTGTATCCAGGGGAATATAATTCATTTTATTATTTTGAATGCCCACCATTACGTTGTGTTTCCCATTCAGCAAACATTCAACGGCATGGTATCCCATTCGAGATGCAATCAATCGATCGATACAGGTAGGTGAGCCCCCCCGTTGAATATGCCCCAGAATACACACTTTGGTATCTGCGTTGGGTAAACGCTGTTTGATGATTACAGCAATTTCATTGGCGCCCCCAAATTCATCTCCTTCCGCTACTACAATCAGGTTCACCAGTTTCTTTCTTTTTTCTTTCTCGGTGAGCGAGGCAATCAATTCTTCAATATCGGTTTTGGTTTCCGGAATTAGGATATTTTCGGCACCGGTAGCAATACCGCTATGTAAAGCAATATATCCGGCATCTCTACCCATCACTTCTACAATAAATAAACGGTCGTGTGCATCTGCAGTATCCCGAATTTTGTCGATGGCTTCCACCGCGGTATTAACGGCAGTATCAAAACCAATGGTAAAATCAGTACCAGCTATATCTTTATCTATGGTGCCCGGCAATCCTATACAGGGGATATCAAATTCATTGCTGAACTTTTGTGCCCCGGTAAAACTTCCATCACCGCCGATAATCACCAATCCATTGATACCATGCTTCACTAAATTCTCGTAAGCCTTTTTTCTACCCTCAATTTCAAAAAATTCTTTGCTCCGGGCTGTTTTTAAAATGGTGCCTCCCCGCTGTATAATATTGGCTACTGATCGGGAATTCATGGAGATAATATCATTTTCAATCATGCCATTATATCCGCGCATGATGCCAAACATTTCCATTCCATGATAAATTCCAGTTCTAACCACCGCCCTAACGGCTGCATTCATTCCCGGAGCATCCCCACCGGAGGTAAGAACGCCAATTCTGCTAACTTGCTTTGATGCCATGTGTAATAAATATATCTAAGAATCTAAATATTAGTAAAATGCAAATATTAGTGCTGTTCTTTTATTTGCTCCCAAAAATAAGCATTTGAAAATAAATACCCGTGGTTGTGTACAACTCTCCCTGCACATTCATCATTTATTAATAATTGAACAGCTCCTTTTTCAAAAGCAACTATAGATTACCTCTCAATACAAACACTTGTTAGTAAAGATCCCCTTCTGATTTATTATTAATGCCGAATTATAAATATGGTAACCCGGACTAAAAAAGGGTACGAGAAAAGACCACCCGAGTTTATTCATTTACAGCAGGGTTGATCGGATCCATCCCCCGTAAGGTTCCAGTTGTGGAAAGAATAGCAAATCGCACAAACATATCCTCACTGTACCATTTTTCCTGGCGGGTTTTTTTAATCACTTGTTGATGTGAATGCATTCGATAGGCGAATTGCTTCATATGCTCCTTAGATTCCCACACACTAAAAGTTGCTTGCTTTATCCAGGGGATTTCTCCAATACCAACGGAAGTAATAAATCCGGGAGTACTTAACATGGTAGCTGCAACCGGTTGAACATTTTTCCAAAAAGCCCGCAATTGAGACAATCGGATGGTTGCCCGGGTTAAAACCGCAATTCTGCCAGTGTAGTCTGCCCCTTCTGGTGGATATGTACCAAATACTGCTTTGCCATTCCAAGTGCCATGCCCTTCGAGGGGTTGCAGCGAAATATCATATCGCTCACAGCCAAAAAACTTCCACCAACCTGTTAAAAAAGGAGGTACGCAATTTTCTATAGGAAGTTTTGCTTGATCTGTTATAATTAATACTGCCCATTGACGGATATCGGGTACAATATCAAAAGTCCCGTTTTTTCCGCACCCCATTAAACGCCAGAAAGCAATCCTTTTTTCTAGCATCAGAAAAACACGAAAAATCGCCATAGAAAGAAATCCGGCCCAAAACAACCAAGGGGCATACCGTACGATAATTAACCGAGATTGCATACGAATGGATTTATTAAAAGGTTATCCCAATTCATCTTCTAATGTTAATACTTTTTCTACAACCGATTCTAATTGCTTGTTTACTTCAGCCACTTCTTTTTTAAGAGTACTGTATTCTTTTTCCAGTGCTGCAAATTTTGCAGGAACCGCATAATTTTCAGGTTCACCCATGGCTGATTCTAGTTGCTGAATTCGGGAGGTACTTTTTTCAAGTAAGGCTTCGAACTCTTGTAACTTCTTTTTTTCTCTTTGCAGTTCTTTCTGCTTTTCACGATAAGCTGGTTGAGATTCCTTTTTATCAGAACTTACAGGAGTTGCTATTTTTATTTCGGCTGCCTTCTCTGCTACTGCCGTTGATTTTGCATTACCCTCGTTTTGCTTAGCCATCCGCTCATTCCAGGCTACCCATTCATGATAACCTCCTTTAAATTCTTTAATTCGATGGTCGGATATTTCCCAAATTTTATTGGCCGTTTTTGAAATGAAATACCGGTCGTGACTCACTAAAATGTAACTTCCTTCATATTTATTCAGTGCATCCGCCAACAATTCAACGGAATGCATATCCAGGTGATTGGTAGGCTCATCGAGCAATAAAAAGTTTCCTTTGCTTACAATGGTTTTGGCCAGTGCAACACGGGCTTTCTCTCCACCGCTCAATACCTTAATTCGTTTCTCTACATCATCTCCGCTAAACAAGAAAGAACCCAACAAACTGCGCAATTCCAGGTCATTTTTTTTACTGCCGCAATGATGCAATTCTTCTAAAATGGTATGCTGTAAATTTAAGGCTTCCAGTTGATGCTGCGCATAAAAACTCTCTTCTACGTTGTGCCCCCATTCTCTTTCCCCCTCAAAAGGTTCGGCACCGGCGATTACCCGCAACAGAGTTGATTTTCCCTTTCCGTTAGCCCCAATCAAAGCAATTTTATCGCCTCTTTCAATTTCAGCAGTGGCTTCCTTTACAATTTCAATATTCCCAAATCGCTTGGAAATATTCTTCAATTGTACCAAAATTTTACCGGGCACTTTTTCAAGTTGAAAGTTGATGCGCATATCCGGACGCTCCAGTTTTACATCCTCAATCTTATCCAGTTTATCCAACCGCTTTTGCACACTTTGTGCCTGTGCAGCCTTGCTGGCTTTCGCCTTAAATCGCTCGATAAATCTTTCTTGCTGCCGAATAAAATCTTGCTGATTCTCAAAAGCTTTCTGCTGCATTTCTATCCGAATGGCTTTTTCTTCTTGGTACTGGTTATAGTCGCCCGTATAAATATGTAGCTGCTGCTGATAGAGCTCAACAATTTTGTTTACCATCCGATTTAGAAAAAACTTATCGTGGCTTACAATTACCACACTGCCCTTATAATGGAGCAGGTATTTCTCTAACCATTCAATAGAGGGAAGATCTAGGTGGTTGGTAGGTTCATCCATCAGCAATACATCCGGTTGTTGCAAAATCATTTTTGCCAGCAATACCCGCATCCGCCAGCCCCCACTGAATTCCTGATAAGGGCGAACCAGGTCGGCATTACTGAATCCCAATCCGTGAAGCACTTCTTCAGCTTTGTGATGAATATTATATCCATCCAGCACATCCATTTCATGCAAAGCATCGGTATATTGAATTAACAGCGCTTCATTTTCTGAATCCTGCTCCAGTTCCTTTCCAAAACTTTCAATTGAACGCTCCAACTCCATAACCCTTTCAAAGGCACTAAGCGCAACCTGGGTGATATTATCTGCCGTATCAAAACTTAGTAAATCTTGGTGCAAATAGCCAATGGTGGTTTCTTTGCTTTTCTCAAGAGAGCCTTTGGAAGGAGTATATTCACCTACCAAAACTTTCAGCAGGGTACTCTTACCCGTTCCGTTATAGCCCACCAGTCCAATCCGCTCTCCCGGCTGAATATGCCAGGTAGCATTTTCCACAATTACACGGGCTCCAAATTCAAATGTTACATTTTGTAATCCAATCAGCATAATTTAGCACTTTTCGCGGCAAAGGTAATCAGTTCGGGCTGCTATCCAATTAACAACATTATTTATGAGAAAGGGTTTATTCATCTTTTGGTTTTTTGCAGTTGCTTCCTGCGGGGCTCCTAGCTCCGATAATAATTCCGACCATACCGGAAATTCAATCATTCCAGCCGATTCGGCCCAATTACCCCAGGTATTGGCCTCCCAACTTTTTAGCCAATACCTGCAAATGAAAACCTTATTGCCGGTTTTGCAAGATTCCGTTCAACTTCGGCAACTGGCCAGTGAAATGATTCTACTTACAGACAGTTTACAAACTGCCGCTGCTCAATTGCCAGAACCAATCCGGGATAGTGTTTCCTCCATTACACAGGCCATCTCCGACGAATTAACGGGGCTGCAGGCCGAAACGGATACCCATGAAATTAGGATGGCATTTCAGCTAACCGGTTTAGAAATTTTTCAACTGCTCAAATGGGTGGAATATCGTAGGGTAATCGTGTACAAGTTGCGGGACGAAAACTCCCTGTATGGCAGAGGTGCCGAATGGCTGGATATTATACGAAACAGTCAAAATCCCTATGAAAGTAACCCAGGTACCCGATTGTATCAACTGGTTGACTCGATAAAAGTACAATAGCAGCTATTTTTTAGCCGGTTTGTATTCAATAATTACTTTGGCATTTTTCTGCTCATTAGAAGCCAAGAAAAACTCCCGCCGCTTTATCCCTCCAGCTGTTACTATCATATAAGCAGTATTGGGGGGAATATCTCCTAAGTTTTCAGCCACCACTACAATTTCGTGATAGTTTTCGTTACTATTGCACTTGATGTGAAATGTAATCGGTGTAAAATTCAGGCGCTGATTGGCAGTAACCAATTCATTATTGTGATATACGGTAATGGTGTCGTTATCGATGGTCCCATTATCATATAAATCAATTCGGATATCTTCCTGATCGGTAACAATGGTACCAACCAGGATATTCTCTCTTTCCAATAATACTTTGGGAACCGGCACTTTGGGCATTACCTGCTCCGTAATTTTCGTATTCGATTCCGTTGCCAATAAATCTTTAGAATTGGATTGTGTTTCACGAGGCGTTTGACTGGTAGACTCTGGTACCAATCGGGGAGGGGATACGGTTGCTGGCAATTTAGGAGTTGGATTGGCTGCAATTGTAGAACTAGAACTAGGAACTTGCGTTTTGGGTAAGGTAATGTTCTCCTTAGCCGTTGGGGGTTTTACAGGTGCCGATTTAGCCTTTGAAAAATCCTCTCTAACAAATTCCGTTTCCTTTACTCGCTCCAGATGAATTTTTCCAGATCCGCAATCCGACTTATCCTTGATGTTCAATGAAAAAAAAGTTCCATCTAAAAAATCCATTTTCCCAATGGAAGAATAATCGAGATAGCAGGTCATTAAACAAGCCTCACTTTGTCCGGCTATTTTTAACTCAACCAGTTTAGTTTCTTTTAGCAACAAACTCCGGTTACTGGGGGTATAGATGCCTGTCATATCAGCTTTCCCATAAAACACCGTTGTTTTATAAGAATAACTTACACCCCTGATGGCATTTTTTTGTTGCAGTAATTGGATTTCAAATTTATACTTCACATCTCCGGGCATATCCCCTAAAAGAGAGGTTGAGGAATTGAAATAGCCCCTCCAGATGCCGGTCATATCTTGTGCCGGAACCCATATAGAAAAACCCCATAAACATAAAAGGGTAAAAATCCATCTCATGGTACAAATCTAATCAGCATCTGGTTAAGGTATGGTTAAAAAGTGGGTAATAGATAGCTACTCCCATCTGCTGATGGAAAACAGTATTTCTCCCTCTGATTCGTTACTTTTGCATCGAAAATAAACGCCCAAGGCAGTAGTTATGATTAATATTCAATTTCCCGATGGGGCAGTAAGGCAGTACGAATCGGGAACTTCAGCTTTGGCCATTGCCAAGCAAATCAGTGAAGGATTAGCCAGAAAAGTGCTGGCGGCTAAAATTAATGGAGAGGTTTGGGATGCCACCCGACCTATTTTTTCCGATGCCAGCCTTCAGCTGCTTACCTGGAATGAAGACGACGGAAAGCAAACTTTCTGGCACTCATCTGCGCATTTGTTGGCGGAAGCAGTTGAACAAACTTTTCCCGGTGTTAAATTTTGGGTGGGACCAGCAATTGAAAGAGGCTTTTATTATGATATGGATTTGGGCGACCGGAAAATTTCGGAAGAGGATGTGAAAAGTTTGGAAAAGAAAATGAACGAACTGGCCCGCCAATCGAATCCCTATATCCGCAAAGAAATCAGCAAAACAGAAGCAGTTCAATATTTTCAGGAGAAAGGAGATGAATATAAACTCGATTTGCTAAGTAACCTGCAGGATGGTTCTATTACGTTTTATTCGCAAGGAACTTTTACCGATCTCTGCCGTGGACCCCATATTCCGGATACCGGTTTTATCAAAGCCATACATTTATCAAGCATTGCCGGAGCTTATTGGAAGGGGGATGAAAAAAATAAAATGCTTACCCGTATTTACGGCATCACTTTTCCTCAGCAAAAAGAACTGGATGAATACCTGGTAATGATGGAAGAAGCCAAAAAGCGCGACCACCGTAAACTGGGTAAGGAGCTGGGCATTTATACCATGAATGAAGATATTGGTCCCGGTTTGATTTTATGGATGCCCAACGGAACAGTAATTATTGAAGAACTGGAAAAGTTGGCAAAAGAAACAGAAAACGCCGCCGGATACAAAAGAGTGGTAACCCCACATATAGCCAAGGAAAATTTATACATAACCAGCGGACACCTGCCTTATTATGCGGATAGTATGTTTCCACCCATGCAAATGGATGGGGAAACCTATTACCTGAAAGCTATGAACTGTCCGCATCACCATAAAATATTTGATGCCGAGCCCAAAAGTTACCGCGAATTGCCTTATCGCATCGCCGAGTATGGAACCTGTTATCGATACGAACAAAGTGGAGAGTTGTTTGGACTCATGCGGGTTCGTTGTTTACACATGAATGATGCCCATATTTATTGCTCAAAAGAGCAGTTTAAGCAGGAGTTCAAGGCAGTAAACGACATGTACCTAAAGTATTTCAAAATTTTTGGCATTGAAAAATATGTGATGCGCCTGTCGCTGCACGATCCGGAGAAGTTGGGACAGAAATACATCAATGAGCCGGAACTCTGGCTAGAAACGGAAGAATTGGTGCGAAATGTGCTGATAGAAACCGGCGTACCCTTTGTGGAAGTGAAAGGGGAAGGTGCTTTTTACGGTCCAAAAATTGATGTACAAATCTGGAGTACGATTGGCCGTGAATTTACCCTGGCAACCAACCAGGTTGATTTTGCACAGCCCAGAAGTTTCAAGCTGAGTTTTACCAATAAAAACAATGAACCCGAAATTCCATTAATCATTCACCGAGCTCCGTTGGGAACCCATGAAAGGTTTATCGGATTCTTGCTAGAGCATTATGCTGGTAAGTTTCCTACCTGGTTGGCACCGGTTCAGGTTAAAGTATTACCCATCAGTGATAAGTTTCTAGACTATGCCAAAGAGGTTGAAAGGGCACTGTTACAACAGGGTATTCGGGTAGAAATTGATGACCGCCAGGAAAAAATTGGTAAAAAGATTCGAGATACAGAGTTGATGAAAATACCATATATGTTGATTGTTGGGGAGAAAGAGGTGAATGAAAAGGTAGTTTCGGTTAGAAGACAGGGAAAAGGGGATACTGGAAGTTTTGCAGTAACCGAGTGGATAGCCCAAATTAAGCAGGAGATAGAAAATAGACAATCAATCGACTAAACCACCTAAAATAATTATATCTTTACATAGCTACTGATTTCATCCAATAAAAGAAGCCAGCAGATTATTCACTAAACAAGTTTTAATGGCATTACCACCAAGAGGAGGGGGGCGGTTTAACCCCAGGTTCAACAGACAACCCGAACCCGAACACCGCATCAATGAAAGAATCAGAGTACCAGATGTAAGACTGGTAGGCGACAATGTAACAGTGGGCATTTACAGTGTTACCGACGCCCTGAAAATCGCGAGGGAGCTGGAATTAGACCTGGTAGAAATTTCTCCCACCGCTGATCCTCCCGTATGTAAAGTAATCGATTACAAAAAGTTCCTGTACGAGAAGAAGAAGAAGGAAAAGGAAATGAAAGCCAACTCTAAGCAGAGTGAGGTAAAAGAAATACGGTTTACTCCCGGAACGGATGACCATGATTTTGATTTTAAAGCCAAGCATGCCGAAAAATTTTTGAAGGATGGCAACAAAGTGAAAGCCTATGTTCAATTTAAGGGGCGGGCGATTATGTTTCAAGATCGTGGACAGCTGCTTTTATTGAAATTCGCTGAGCGGCTTGCTGAATGTGGCGCGTTAGAAAGTATGCCTAAACTAGAGGGAAAAAGGATGTTTGCCCTGTTTACGCCGAAGAGTGGGAAGAAGAAGTAATCGACTTATTTAATTGATAATCAAAGGCATATTACTAATATGCCTTTTTTTTTGCTGAAAAATACTAGGTAAATCCATCAAATTCATTACCTTTGCAGCCCAATTTCCCGTACGGCTCAACAAGTGTATTGCCTGTGCAATACCGCCAGCAGGGTGTAATCGTAACAGATTATTTAATTTATGCCAAAGGTTAAAACCAACTCGAGCGCCAAAAAACGCTTTAAAGTTACTGGAACCGGTGAGATCACCTTCCAAAAAGCATTCAAAAGACACATCCTTACCAAAAAATCTAAAAAGCGCAAGCGTTCTCTTCGAAAGAAAGGACTGGTTGGTGCAACCAACAAAGACTTTGTGCTTAGATTATTGAGATTAAAAGGATAAATAACCCCATTACCCAACTACCGGCTTTTGAGTGTTCCGGTAAAAAATTATAGTATATGCCACGTTCAAAAAATGCAGTTGCTTCGCGCGCCAGAAGAAAAAGAGTGTTGAAGCAGGCCAAAGGATTTTATGGTAAGCGTAAAAACGTTTATACCGTTGCCAAAAATATTGTTGAAAAAGGATTAACCTACAGCTATGTAGGCCGCAAACTAAAAAAACGCGAATACCGCCAGTTATGGATTGCCCGTATTAACGCAGCCGTTCGCGCTGAAGGATTAACTTACAGCCAGTTTATCCATTTACTGAATACCAAGGGAATTGAACTGAACCGCAAGGTGATGGCCGATTTAGCGATGAATGAGCCAGCCAGTTTCAAAGCTTTGATTGATTCTGTAAAGTAAAGTAACATTGAAATTATTAATACTATAAAAAAAGCCGAACACTGTCCGGCTTTTTTTTATGCCTAAAAATCTGATAAACAACTATTTTTGTATTCTTTCACCCAAACAACTAAATGCCTGTAAATGAACAACACCTACACATCACTGGTTAAACAAACATTTCACTTTCCTCAGGAAGGATTCGACCAGAATGAAGAAGGGTATTTGGAGTATAATGGATTAGATATAAAATCACTGATAGATAAATACGGAACCCCGCTAAAACTTACTTATTTACCCAAAATAGGTATGCAAATTAATAAAGCCAAGCATCTATTTGAACAGGCTTTTAAGCGGCATAAATACGAGGGCGAATATTTTTATTGCTATTGTACCAAGAGTTCGCACTTTTCATTTATTGTAGAAGAAGCACTCAAACACAATGTACATTTAGAAACATCCTATGCCTACGACATAGAAATTATCAACCGTTTATACCAACGCAGAAAAATCAATAAAGAAACCTATATCATCTGCAACGGATACAAACAAAAAAACTATACCTCTCGTATAGCTAAGTTGATTAATGCTGGTTTTAAAAATGTAATTCCCATTCTGGATAATATAGAAGAACTGACTGCCTATAAGAGATCTGTGAAACAACCCTTTCGCCTGGGTATACGGGTAGCAGCAGAAGAAGAACCCAATTTCCCCTTTTACACATCCCGCTTAGGCATTCGTGCGAAAGATATTCTAGAGTTTTATGTGGATGATATTGAAGGGTATGAAGATAAATTTCAGTTAAAAATGCTGCATATTTTTCTAAATAAGGGCATCAAAGACGATATCTACTATTGGTCGGAACTGAATAAGATCATCAACCTGTATTGCCAGCTGAAAAAGATTTGTCAAGAACTAGACTCTATCAATATTGGCGGTGGATTCCCCATTAAACACTCGCTGGGCTTTGAATACGACTATCAGTTTATGATTAATGAGATTGTAAGCAATATCAAAAAAGCCTGTAAAAAAGCGAAAGTGCCGATGCCCAATATTTATACCGAATTCGGGAGTTTTACGGTAGGAGAGAGTATGGCGCATATTTATAGCGTTATTGGCCAAAAAATACAGAACGACCGCGAGTGCTGGTATATGATCGACTCATCGTTTATTACCACCTTACCCGACACTTGGGGTATTGGGGAAAAATTTCTCATGCTTCCCATTAACAAATGGGATAATGAATACCACCGGGTTGTGTTGGGAGGCATCACATGCGACAGCCACGATTATTACGATTCAGAGGAACATATCAATGAAGTATTCCTTCCCAAACTCAAATCGAACAATCCCGAAGACGTTGAGAATAAAGAACCCCTATATGTTGGCTTCTTTCATACAGGTGCCTATCAAGATCAGATAAGCGGGTATGGTGGCATCAAGCATTGCCTAATACCATCGCCTAAGCACGTGATAGTTGAAGCAGACAAAAACGGCAAACTAGTAGACTGGGTGTATGCAAAAGAGCAAACGGCGCAGAGTATGCTTAAAATTTTGGGCTACTTGAGATAATCAGATTATTCTTCGGCTTTATTTTTCAACATCATCAGTAAGGTATAGCTGCCACGGGTTACTATTTTGTCTTTCCGAATATCCACCCCATCAATCACCTGGGTATATCCGTTTTCGGAGATACCGGTTTGCACTTCCTTCATAACAAATTGCAGCGAATCGCTTTGTACAAAAACATATTGCTGGTTATCGTATCGCACCAACGCCTCATCGGGTAAAACCATTGCCGCTTTATTTTTCACTTCAATTTCTGCATTCATAAAGGTTCCTGGAAGAAGGGATAGGTTATGCTGGTTAAAATGACAATGAATTTCTATACTGCGGTCGGCAGCAATTTCTTTACCCATGAGTATAATACGGCAAGGATATTTTTTTTCGGTTTGTTGATTCGTATAAGCCATTACTGACTGTCCAATCTGCAGCATGGGAATATCTTTTTCAAAAATTTTCAGGGCCAGGTGAATATCATCGGTACTGATAATCTCGAATAACACATCGGAAGGGGTTAAATATTTACCGGCATTCACATGAACGGCGGCAACATAACCCGTTAATCCAGAACGTACCGAAATACTGGCTGAAATTTTATCCTTGGTTACGTTTTCCGGCTGAATGCCTACGAGCTTCAACTTTTGAAATAAGGCATTTACCAGTACTTGCTGACTGGAATAATCAGCCGACGCCATTTGAAAAGTTTTTTGTGATGCCGATTGGGTGGCCAACAGTTCGCGTTGCCGCGTATATTCCTGTTCGAGCCATACCAACTTTTCTTTTGCAATCAGATAATCCTGTTGTAGCTGAATATACTGTTCTCCTTCTACTACGGCAATCACCTCGCCCTGCTTAACCCGCATACCGGGTAGCAGGTTTGATGATTTCAGGTAACCACCGAGCGGAACACTTACACTCATTAATTTTTGGGGTGGCACATCTACTTTACCTTTTACGCGAATGAGAGTAGAAATTTCTTTTTGCAAAAGGGTGCCAACTACCAGATTGGCATTTTTAAATTGTGCCGGTGAAAGCGCTACAGTATGCTCTGCGGGTTCTGGTGAAGCTGGCTCGGTATTAACCGGTTGATTACAGGCCAGAGCAAATATAATAAAACAGGCTGCCAATATTGGGTAACCATGCTTATAAGTTAGCTTAATCATTTTCATACGAGGGTACTTATTGAGCGGTTAAAAATTGTAATTGAATAATAGATTCGTTGAGCCTTTTACCAGCTTCCAGATAATCACTTTTTATTTGGATAGTCTGGTTAATCAGCTGAACCCATTCTAAATAATGAATACTACCTGCCAACAGTTGCCGGGAGGCGGTTTCCGCAATTAGCTGCGCATTAGGAAGGGCTTCTGATTGGTAATACTGTACGCCTTTTTGATGTTTCAGGTATTGCGAAACTGCACTCACATACTGCGATTGAATTTCCTGCAGGCCTGTTTGGTAATTACTTGCTGCTATTTGCTTAGAAAAGCGGGAGGCTTCCACCATATTCTTTTGGGCCTTTCCAAAAACGGGAATGCCGATACCCAGTTGAACTGAGCCAAACCGGTTAGATCCATCATAAAACTTATTATCGGCCCCTACACCACGGATGGTTGTTGAGTTATAATTCAATGATAAATTAGGTAACCGTTTACTTTTCTCCAGCTCGTAGGCTGCCATAGCCAGTTGTTGTTGCTGACGAATACTTTGAATTACGGGATGCGCAGCCAGAAAAGTGGTGTCTACCAAAGAAGTAACCGTGAGGGATAAACTCTTTTCATTAGAAACCGGATGGTACCGTTCGGAGGTATTCAGTAGAACTTGTAATTGTATCAAAGCTAAATCTTCATCCAATAGTAATTGCTGCAGCTGTTGCCGGATATTTCCCAACAAATTTTGGGCACTGGTTTTTTCTAAAATATCCGATTCACCCGATGTAAGTCTACGAACGGCTTTATCTAGAAAAAAACTATACAAGCTATCGGCATACAAAAGCAGCGTTCTCTTTTGCTGGTGATATAAAAGCTGGTAATACAACACAGAAACATCGTGGCGCAAATAGGCTTCTTTAACTGCCACGGTTAATAATTTTTGTTTCCATTCCTGCTCCAGCAGTTGCTTTTGCCGGGTATACACCGTGGGAAACTGTATCGACTGACCAATAGAAATCCGATTATCACCATATGCACTGTTATAATTTCCAAACTCAGCAGATAACTGCGTTTGAGGAATGAGCGTGGCTGTTTCAATCAGTTTTTGTTGATACGTAGCTTTCAGTTGTTCATTTTTTAATTGGGCATTGTTGCGCAATGCAGAATCCATCGCTGCAGGTAAGCTGATAGTTTTTTGCGCCTGAACAGATCCACTAAACATACTCAGTGAAATTAGTATGCCCACAATGGCAGCCATGCCGGTGCCGGTTGAATTAGGGGTAGATTTTCTTTCGAATAGCATATACAAAATAGGTAAAACATACAGCGTTAATAAAGTAGCGAGTAAGAGTCCGCCAATTACCACGGTTGCCAATGGGCGTTGCACTTCAGCGCCAGCACCATTGCTGATGGCCATGGGCAAAAAGCCCAGGGAGGCAACGAGTGCCGTCATCAACACAGGTCTTAATCTTACTTGTGTTCCTTTCAACACAATAGCGGATAAGTCGGTTTCTCCCTCATTTTTCAGTTGGTTAAATTCTGCAATCAGCACAATGCCATTGAGCACAGCCACCCCGAATAAGGCAATAAATCCTACCCCTGCGCTGATACTAAAAGGCATACCCCGTAAAGCAAGCAAAAGTATACCGCCAATAGCAGATAATGGAATAGCAGAATAAATTAATAAAGCCTGACGAAACGATTGAAAAGCAAAGTACAACAAGAAAAATATAAGTAACAGCGAAACCGGTACAGCAATCATCAGTCGATTTTTGGCAGCTGTTAAATTTTCAAATGCCCCTCCATAAGTTACATAATAACCGGGCGGGAATTTTACTTTTTGGGAAACTTTTTGCTGCAACTCATTTACAATACTCTGAACATCCCGATTGCGTACATTAAATCCGATTACGATTCGCCGTTTGGCATCTTCGCGTTGAATCTGATTGGGCCCATCTTTTAAATCAACAGATGCTAACAGATACAGCGGAACCTGTGTGCCCGATGGGGTGGGTATCAGCAACTGCCGAATATCTTGCAAACTTTTTTTCTGTTCAGCTCCTAATCGAACTACTACATCAAATCTCCGTTCCCCTTCGAATAACATGCCAGCAGATTGTCCGGCAAAGGAGGCATTCACCACCCGATTTACGGCTCCAATAGATAGGTTATACTGAGCAATAGCATCGCGGTTATAGTTGATAATAACCTGGGGCATGCCAGAAACCTGCTCTACATATAAATCCACTGCACCGGAGATTCCATTTACCAATCCAGCCAACTGCTGTGCATAAGCCGCCAGGGTATCTAGATTTTCACCAAAAATCTTGCAAACCACATCCTGCCTTGCACCCGTCATCAGTTCGTTGAAACGCATTTGAACAGGGAATTGAAATCCGGCAGTAATGCCGGGCACTTCTTGTAATGCTTCACCCATTTTTTCACTCAACTCATTAAATGTTTTGGCAGATGTCCACTGTTTTTTGGGTTTCAAAATCACCATCATATCACTCGCTTCCATGGGCATAGGGTCGGTGGGTACTTCTCCACTACCAATTTTGGTAACCACTTTTTCTACTTCCGGAAAACGGGTTAACAGTATATTGGCGGCCTGTTGGGTAGAAGCTATGGCGGTGGGCAAGCTGCTACCGGTTAATACCCTTGTATCTACCGCAAAATCTCCTTCTTCCAATGCCGGAATAAATTCGGCCCCTAAGCGGGAGAGTAATAAAACAGCCCCAATAAAAAATACCAACACCAAGGTTAAAATCATTTTCGGATAACCGATTACTTTTTTCAATGAGCGTTGATAAATGATTTCCAGCTGATGAATCATCCGATTGCTCCAATTATTATGGGCACCTGTTTTTCTACTCAGAAAAAAAGAACTCATCATGGGAACATAGGTTAGGGAAAGCAGAAATGCTCCTAACAAAGCAAAGGCAACCGTTTGTGCCATGGGCTTAAACATTTTGCCCTCTATGCCCTCCAGCGTAAATATGGGCAGATAAACCACCAAAATGATGATTTGTCCAAACACCGCGCTGTTCATCATTTTACCCGCCGTTTGCTCAACTCGTTCATTCATCTCGGGCTTTGAAATGGTTGTAAACCCAGGCAAGCCTCCACTAACATGCATCTTCGCTAAAACGGCTTCCACAATTATTACGGCACCATCTACAATTAGTCCAAAATCCAGTGCGCCCAAACTCATCAGGTTGCCACTTACGCCAAATAGGTTCATCATGATTACTGCGAACAACATAGCCAATGGAATAATGGATGCTACCAATAGTCCGGCTCGCAGATTGCCTAAAAAGATAACCAATACAAACAAAACGATTAAAGCTCCCTCCAGCAAATTATCGCGCACGGTAGATATGGCGTTATTCACCATTTTAGAGCGGTCGATGAAGGGTTCGATGATAACCCCCTCTGGCAAGGTTTTTTGAATTTGTGCCACCCGTTGTTTTACCAGCTTAATTACTTCGCTGCTGTTAGCCCCCTTTAACATCATCACTATGGCACCGGATACTTCCCCTTTGTTGTTATAGCACATTGCTCCATAACGTGTAGCATAGCCCGTTTCGATAGTTGCCACTTCCCGAATGAGTAGGGGAGAACCATCGGATAATTTCTTTACAGAGATGTTTCCAATATCTTCTATATTTCCCAATAATCCTTCGCTTCGGATATACACTACAGAAGCACCTTTCTCAATATAGGCCCCCCCCGTATTTTGGTTATTCTGTTCCAATGCAGCAAATACATCTGAGATGGTAATATCATACGACTGCAGCCGGGCAGGATCAATTTGTATAACATATTGCTTAACCTTTCCACCAAAACTGCTCACTTCCGCCACCCCTTTAACCCCCAGCAGTTGACGGCGCACTAACCAGTCTTGAATGGTTCGCAGTTCCGTTTCAGTATACTTTGCCTCATAACCGGGTGCCGCGCGAACCACGTATTGATAAATTTCGCCCAATCCGGTGCTAATAGGGCCCAGTTTGGGAATTCCAATACCTTCGGGTATAATACTTTTTACCTCACTCAATCGCTCTGAAACTTGCTGACGAGCCCAGTACAAATCGGTGGCGTCATCAAAAACAATGGTAACAAGAGACAAACCAAAGCGGGAAAAGCTTCTGATTTCTTTAATACCGGCGATATTGCTATTCGCCTGCTCAATCGGAAAAGTAACCAGCCTTTCGATATCCGTAGCTCCATAAGAAGGGGCCACGGTAATCACCTGAACCTGGTTATTGGTAATATCCGGCACGGCATCAATGGGTAATCGGGTTAATTGATAACTTCCGTAACCAATTAAACCAAAAATGAATAACCCTATGATAAGTTTGTTCTTTACAGAAAAATGAATAATCGCATTCAACATAATGAATTGATTTATACCCATCCGTTTAGGGATAAGCTAGCCGATGTGTATGCTATAAAAAAAGTAAAAAAAGAGTAATTAAGCTATTGCTCGGGGCGGTTGCCAAATTTTTTGTACCCAAGAAGCACCTAAACCTCGGGAGCAGGGTATTTTGTTGATGAGTTGGAGGCTGATTTGCGGACAATCCATCGTTAATTCTACTGGCATACTATCTACCGGAATAGGAAAGAAAGAAAACACATCACCCGTTGATTTAAAAGGCAGCTTCATGTCGCGGTCGTAATCCTGATCGAAGGGGCTACCATGCATGTAGTGCATATCTAAAAAAGCGAGCAGGGATAAATGGTTGTTTTCAAGTTGGTGTTCGGCATAGTGCTGAAAAACTACGGGAATCTTAAAAAGCTGCTTTGCCTCTGTGGAAGCAAATAAATAGCCCAATAAAAACAATATGGCGATCAACTTTTTCAATACCTAAAGATAATGAAGAATCGTTGTATGGAAAAATGAAAATATAGCTATTCAAGCGTATCCAATTCGGTAAGTAAATCTTTCATTTTATCTAAGTATTTACCATAGAGTAATCGGATATACCACCGTGCGAAGAAGTATAAGAATATACCGAAACCCAGAATATATAAGCCAATCAGTAAAAGTGGAACAGCAGGTAATTGCAAATAAAATTGCAGGGATTCCATTAAAGACTGATTGCTTCTTTCGTACACGGCTGCAATAAGGGAATAAAAAATTACCGGCAGAAAAATTGCCATAGAAAAAATAAAATAAAAACGGGTGAAGCGAGAAATCAGCAGGTGAAGTCGGGTTAAGTTCGATTTTACAGAAGATAACTCCGGACTCAGTTGATAGGTAGAACGGATCAGCCAAATAAAAATCGGTAAAAACAACAGGGCAATAGCTAAAAAAATATTGCAATAAATTTGCATAATGTAATCACCAGCGAGAGTTTTAGCATACAAAATAACCATAACGGCCAGCAGACTAATTACAAATTCAATCCATAAACTTCTACGAATTCGGTCAACAATACCGATCGACTTATTCCGCAGAATAGCACTGATTTCCCCGGAAGATTGCAGGGGTGATTGCTCTTCCAGTTGGCGGTTCAGATAATTTTTCAGCTCATCTAATTCCATAATCAATTATTTAAACGCATTTGCGAAGTGATTGATTGAAGTTTACTTTTTATCCGATTCATTTTCACAGCTACGTGATTAGGGGTAATACCCATCATCTGAGCGATATCATCATAGGGATAATCTTCTAAATACAGTAGTACGAGGGCTTTATCTACTTCCGACAGTTCGCCAATGGCTTTATACATCAGTTGAAATTGAGCATCTGTTGGGTCGGCAGGGGCTTCTTGTATTTCGTAATCGGTAATATCGGAATGCGTTATTGGATTTCGTTTCTGTTTACGATAATAGGTAATGGCCGTATTTAAGGCAACCCGGTATAACCAGGTTGAGAAACGGGCATTCCCCTTAAATCGGGGATACGATTTCCAGGCCTGCAAGGTAATCTCCTGAAACAGATCATCGCGGTCGTCGGGGCGTTGCACATACATGCGACACACTTTATGAATAATGCGCTGGTGTTCTTGTATCAATTGAATAAACTCGCTTTCCGCCACCCGGGTTACTTTTGTTGGCTAGTTTGCCATGATTATTGAATAAGTATGCAAGTATTCAAAAATATTACAAATAACAATAAAAAACCCCTTGTAAAAACAAGGGGTAATTAACCAAAAACCCTGCTGCAATGCAGCATACCATCTTATTGAATCACAATCTTTTGTTGAGCTGGGGGCAAGGCTTCTTTTTTGGGTAATACAATGTGTAATACGCCATTTTCATATTTCGCCTGAATACCTGCCGTATCAATTTTATCATCCAGCGAAAAACTCCGCTTGAAACTTTGAAAAGCAAACTCCCTGCGAATAGTTTTTACTTCCTTCTCTACTTTTTCCTCTTTCTTTTCGTAGCGAATGGTGAGTAACCCATTTTCCGCCTGCATGGTAAATTCTTCTTTGTTTCTGCCCGGCACATTCATATCAATATGATAGGCCTCGGCTGTTTCTGTAATGTTGGCTGCCGGTGTACTGGTTAAATACTGTTCATCTTTCCCCCAGTTTGTTGGGAAATTATACAACCATTCATCTAATAAATTGCCCGGAAATACGGGATTGCGTTTAATAATTGACATATACTTTTGTTTTTAAGTTAGTTAATCGGATACGGTAATCTATTTTCAAATCACATACCAAACCCATTTTTCGCTTAATAGCATGCAGTTTGTCATTCTTAAGTCAATTTAATAAGTCAATATGTCATTAAAGGTTATATGAATATGCCATAATGACGCTTTTTGTATTTTTTTGAGACCCCGAAAAACATGTACTTTTGCATTCTAAATAGATTAGTATGTATCCAGCAGAGATTGTGTTACCCATGAAAGCCGAATTAACGGATGGTGGATTTGAAGAAATGACGAGTGCAGCAGCAGTAGAAGAGACCCTGAAAAAACCGGGAACTACTTTAGTGGTTATCAATTCAGTATGTGGTTGTGCAGCAGGCACTTGCAGGCCAGGAGTGCTGATGGCGGTGCACAATGCTACTAAGCGTCCGGATCAAATAACCACCACATTTGCGGGCTTTGATATTGACGCGGTTCAGGCAG
>JBIINW010000114.1:0-8226 GCA_044337245.1 Sediminibacterium sp.
GATTACCTGATGAAACCATCCATTTTAGTTTTACGGGTACTGCGGGGCAAAGTTTTGGAGCGTTTACTGCGCGCGGACTCACCTTGGAGTTAGAAGGGGATGCCAATGATTATTTTGGTAAGGGATTGAGTGGGGCAAGACTAATAGTTTATCCATCGCGGCAGGCCAGTTTTGTTCCGGAAGAAAATATATTAATTGGCAATGTGGCTTTTTATGGCGCTACATCAGGGGAGGCATTTATCCGCGGAAAAGCCGGCGAACGCTTTGCCGTGCGTAATTCTGGTGCTCAGGTGGTGGTGGAAGGTGTGGGCGACCATGGTTGTGAGTATATGACCGGAGGGATAGCCCTGATACTGGGTGCAACAGGGCGAAATTTTGCAGCGGGCATGAGTGGGGGTATTGCGTATGTATATGATGTGAATGATCAGTTTACGCAATACTGTAATACCGAAATGGTTGACTTAGACCCTGTTGGCGAAGAGGATATTGCTGTGTTACAGGAAATGCTTGAGAAACATCATCGCTATACTGGCAGCACGCTTGCAGGATTTGTTTTAGAAGACCTCGCGAACCAGCTGAAGAATTTTGTTAAAGTATTTCCACGCGAATACAAAAAAGTATTACAAGGTGTTGGCAGCAAGCAAACAGCCAATCATCCCTAATTAATTGAGCAATAAATACTGCAGCATGCAGTAAAATAAATTACTAGTGTATGGGCAAACCAACCGGATTTATAGAATTCACGCGCGAAGCGCCTGCAAAAATTTCACCCGAAGAGCGCCGGCAGCATTACCGCGAATTTGTGCAACCCTATAGCGAGCCTGCACTTAACCAACAGGCAGCCCGTTGCATGAATTGTGGCGTACCGTTTTGTCATTCTGGTTGTCCGCTCGGCAACATCATTCCCGAATTCAATGATGCTGTATACAGAAAAAACTGGGCAGAAGCCTATGAGATATTAAGTGTAACCAATAATTTTCCTGAGTTTACGGGCAGAATTTGTCCGGCCCCCTGCGAAAGTGCTTGTGTGTTGGGTATCAACCAGCCTCCGGTAGCCATTGAAGAAATTGAGAAGCACATTATAGAAATCGCATTTGAAAAAGGGTTGGTTAAACCGCGCAAGCCAGCAATGCGCACGGGCAAGAAAGTGGCGATTGTGGGTTCGGGCCCAGCGGGATTAGCGGCTGCTGCTCAACTGAATTATGCGGGGCATCAGGTAACGGTATTTGAGCGGGATGCTTATCCCGGAGGCTTATTGCGCTATGGCATACCCGATTTTAAATTAGAAAAATGGGTAGTAGAGCGCCGCATCCGGCTGATGGAAGAAGAGGGTGTACAATTCAAATGCAATGCGCATGTGGGTGTAAATACGAGTATCAATGATTTGCTGCGCGAATTCCAAGCTGTGGTGTTGGCAGGTGGCTCCACCGTACCCCGTAATTTGGCGGTGCCGGGCAGAGAATTGTCGGGCGTACATTTTGCGATGGAATTTTTGAAGCAACAAAATCAGCGGGTAGGTAGTGAACCTGTAACCGTTGCTGAAATTCATGCCCGGGGCAAGCATGTGGTGGTAATTGGAGGCGGAGATACCGGCAGTGATTGCGTGGGTACCTCTAACCGCCATGAAGCCGCTAGTGTAACCCAGTTTGAATTGTTACCCCAACCCCCTGCAGAGCGAACGCAACATATGCCCTGGCCTTCGTATCCGATGTTATTAAAAACCACTTCCTCACACGAAGAGGGCGCCAATCGGCAATGGGCGGTGGCTACTAAAGCGTTTATAGGCAATGAAAAAGGGGACTTAACTGCGCTGCGGATTGTAGACCTCCAATGGAAAACCCGCGCAGATGTTGGTTATGCAGGCTTTGATGAGGTTGCCGGAAGCGAGCGGGAGATACCTTGTCAACTGGCTTTATTGGCTATGGGTTTTATGCATCCAATGCGGGAGGGATTGATACAACAGCTGGATGTGGATTTAGATGAGCGGGGAAATGTAAAAGCAACAGAGGGACATTACCAAACTAATATTCCCAAAATATTTACGGCCGGTGATATGCGGCGTGGGCAATCGCTGGTGGTTTGGGCGATAAGTGAGGGAAGAGAATGTGCGAGAAAGGTAGATGAATACCTGGTGGGGCATTCGGTGCTGGAATCGAAAGACCGCAGTTATTTGGTGGGCTAAGGCTGATTAGAGGAATTATAGAAAACCGGTACGAATGAAAGTAGCTTAGTTTGCGCCTTTATCCAGAAAGTAAACCATATTAAAAAGTTCGCTGCCATCGCCATAGATACTACCCAGACTGGTATTCAAGCGATATTCGCCCAGCAAAGTTTTGGCGAGGTATTCGAAATCAATATCCATCCGCTCGTATTTCTTAATCACGTTATACCCTTTTTTATATATACAGGGATTATGGTGAAAGGCAAATTTATGCAGCAGAATGCTCGTATCCCCTCCTACTTGGGTGAACTCTACGGTGGCAATTTTCAGGCAGCCGTTTTCATCCTCCGCCCGGCGCCATTTAATTTGTACCGGCATCTCTAACCCTTTATAACCAATCGTAACTTCTTTTACAATCGTATCATTTAGCAAACGCCATTGGGGATGATCCTGCATAAAATTTTTTACTACCAATGTTCGGGATATCTTGCCCTGCGGTTTTTGGTTGCAAGCAAGGGCGAATATTACCAGCAGTAAGCAAACCATGCACTTTTTCATACTGAAAAATTACAGAAAAAGATACAATAAATAGAAAAAAAGACGGAATATACCTGGGGTTCATAAAAAAATGGCTTGGATGAGGCCTGAGGGATAACAGGCTGTGCAAAAAATGCAGACATATTTGCTGAAAAAAAAATTTTAGTTGTACTTTCAGTTGTTACTTAGTTGGTTACCCCCCCGGCCTTCTGAAAATCGTAATATAACTAGGAATAAATTTCCACCAAACCGGGGTACTGAAGAAATTTTACCATCTATGTTTTTTTCCTTTTTTACAACCAACTGCCAATCTTTACAAACAATATCCAGGGTATTGGTGTTCCTGCTGATTTTTGTTGGTAGATCCGAGGCACAGCAGGTAAATTCTCCACAACATTTTGATTCACTGGTAAAAAATAATGGTATCCAAAAAATCAATTGTGGTATAGATACCTGGTTGAAGGAAGCCAGAACTTCCCCTGAATTTGTAGCCAGGGAAAAGAAAATGAATGAAGATATCACTAAAACCTTGGGGGGTAATGATACACTTACCTTACCGCTGGTGTTTCACATTATCTCACCCAATCCGAATGGAGTAACTAACCAACGAATTGCGGAGGCAGTAAAGGATCTGAATGATGCATTTAGCAAATCGGGGGCCTATGCCAGCAGTACGGGTGTGGATGCTAAAATTAGGTTTGCCCTGGCACGAAAAGATCCGGATGGAGGTGTTACCACAGGTATTAATAGGATTACTTCCCTGCTGGGAGTGAATATGTTTAAAGAACTGGAAGACAGCAAATTGAAAAATTTGATGCAGTGGAATCCTGTTAAATACATTAATATTTGGGTGGTGGAAGGAATGGTTGGTGAAATAGAAGCTTATTTCAGATGTGAAAGAGGGTGGACAAGAATGCAGGTGGGGGGGTATGCCACGTTTCCCGGAACAACACCAGCAGCTGATGGTATTGTTATTGCGGGATTACCCGGTATAGTGCTGGCACATGAAATGGGCCATTACTTAAGTTTATACCACACTTTTCAAGGTTGTTGCACCAATAACGATTGTACCCTGGATGGTGATCGGGTATGCGATACGCCTCCAGATTGTAATACGGCTGGCGTTTCCGACTGTAACAAACCCGATAACTCTTGCAATACCGATACGTTATCTAATTATTCGAATGGCAATTTTAAAAAAGACACTACCGACTTTATTGCCAACTTTATGGATTATAACAATAAAGCCTGTTCGAATCAATTCACACAGGGCCAGGCAAACAGGATGCGGGCAGCAATTCAGTCGCAACGGGCAGGATTACTCAATGATGTTCTGGTACCTCCCTGTGGAGAAAATATATCCATTAATTTTACTAGGGATAATTATTATCCGAAAACAGGAGAAACCGTAAACTTTACAGCAGGTGCTGGATTTAGCAACTATGAGTGGTTGGTAAATGGAAATCCTGCAGGAACCGGAGCAAGTTTTACCTATACTTTTCCTAATACTGCTAAATATAAAATAGCGCTTAAAGCCTACAACACGGCCGCAAATTGTTTTGCAGCTTATCACGAATTTGTTCAGCCCAACTGTGGCATTACTGCCCGTTTTTTTTCGAACAAATCATATATAGCATCTAAAGAAAATGTTTTACTGGATACCATAATGTTTACCAACAATACAATTGGTAATGCAACCAGTTTCCAGTGGGTTATCAATAAAAATAATGTAAATCGGCAGGTGGTTACCAGTAATGTTGCTGGAGCAGGACCGAATGATCTGCGCTATGCATTTCCTGACTTTGGATTTTATTCGGTAAAACTAATTGCCTCCAATGGTACTTGCACAGACAGTACTTCCTTAGCTTATGTAAACGTTGCAGACCCTACACAGGATGCATATGTGTATTTATATGGGGCAACCTGCTATCAGCAAACAAAACTGATGTTTTATCTTAATATCTATAATAATGGATTTGCTACGTTAAAGAAAAATCTTCCTGTTAGTTTTTACAATGCCGATCCACGCATAAGTGGAAACAATGCTAAGAAAATAGGGGCCACTTTTTTGGTACCAGATAGTATTACAGGGTATTGTGGGAAAGTTTATCAGATAATAATTGATAACGCCTATCCGGAAACAAAAACAATCTTTGCAGTTGCCAATGATGATGGCAATCAAACGTTTCCAATTACAATCCCCTATCCAGGTTCCACCATAGTTGAAAAAGAATACAAAAACTATAATGTATACTCCCTTACCGATTTCAGGTATACCGCCACTATTGCGCCAATTACTACCCAGCTACCTGGAGATATCATTCGGTTAAATGCCAGCACCAAGCCAACTTATACCTTTACCACTGATTATTTTTGGAGCCCCCCTTCCAATTTGAGTTGTACCAATTGCAGTACTTCTTTTTTCTCTTCTGGTGTTACAAGTGGATCGGAAATTAAACAATTAATTACGAAAAGTCAGTGGGGTTGTTTCGATACAACACAAGTTATCATTAAAGTAGAAGCTACGGATTATAAAATTGCCATTCAAAACATCAACTGTTTGGGTAAAGACTCGGTTGATATTACCGTTGGAGTAACCAATTTATTTACGCCCGGCATCATTCCGAAAGACTTGCCCATTGCTTTTTACCGAAATAATCCGGGCGTTGCCGGTGCAACCCTAATTGCCGGAGGTTTAACAGTGCCGGTTACTTCTACTGGCAATCAGCAAGTGTATGCCTTTAGAATAAAAAAGCCGCTAGAAGGGGATATCTATGCAACCATCAACGAAAAAGCAATAGCCTTTCCGCTCAAGTTTCCGGCAGCGCAGGTTAGGGAAATGAGTTATACCAATAATATTTCCCCTCCCTACATCTATCAATTGCCTTCCAGAACAGAATCATTTACCATTTGCACAGGAGATACGGTGTATGGTAGAACCGTATCCGGAACCTATCGGGATACCATTTTGCTGCCATCAGGATGCGACAGCTTGCGCGTATTACAATTAACCGTTCGCCCCGAAAAAATTACCCGAATAACCATTACGCAATCGATTTGTGCCGGCGCACAAGTAGCAGGCTATACGCAAACAGGCGTTTATACCGACCGGTTTACCGGAACCAATGCCTGCGATAGCATTCGAACCCTAGTACTCACTGTACAACCCAATTTAATTGACACCATTCGTACAGCGATTTGTGAAGGTGAGCAATATAGGGCAGCGGGCAAATGGCAAACAACAAGTGGTATATATAGAGATACCTTCCGCACTATATTTGGATGTGATTCTATCCTGATAACCTATTTAACTGTACATCCCTTACCCCGCAAGTTTTTACCCAATGATACGGCCCTTTGTTCGGGCAAAAGTCTGGTATTGAATTTACCTGACTTCAACACCGTAGCTTGGAGTACGGGCAGTAATGCACCACTTATCACGATAAAACAAAGTGGATTATATTGGGCAAATGTTATTGACAAAAATGGATGTGCGGGAAGCGATACTATTCGTATTCAATTTCAGTATTTAGTAAAAGACCTCTTTATCAATGCACCCTGCACGGGAGATACCGTATTAGGCAGAACCATTGCCGGAGTATATTCAGATACCTTTACCACAGCAGCTGGGTGTGATAGCATTCGGATTTTACACCTTAGCTACAAAGCCAGTTCGGTGGCAACCTCGCTTACGGTAAATATTTGCGAGGGACAACAATATGCGGGTTATAGAGTTTCAGGAACCTATGTAGATGTGTATAAGGGTACGAATGCCTGTGATAGTATTCGAACATTACAATTGATAGTAAATACAAATTACCGGCAAACAAGGGAAGTGAAAATATGTGATGGAAATCGGTATAAAGCCGGTGGCGCATGGCAAACCCGCTCAGGAATTTATTACGACACTTTAAAAAGCAGCAAGGGATGCGACTCTGTAATCATAACCCAGCTTTCGGTAACACCATTGCCGGTAAATTTTCTTCCTAAGGATACCATTCTTTGTTTAGGGAAAAATTTACAAATCAGTTTGCCGCAATTTAAATCAACCATATGGAATAACGGATCGGTTGACTACAATCTACTAATTACCGACCCCGGAAAATATTGGGTAAATGTAGTGGATGCCAATAACTGTAAGGGTGCAGACACTTTGCTGGTTGGCTACCAACGTTGCATACCCATACAAATACCCAATGCATTTACCCCTAATGGCGATTACAGAAACGATATATTCCGCCCGGTAATTCCGGTTGTTTTAAAAAACTACCGCATGCAAATCTGGAACCGAATGGGGTATCTAGTATTTGATACAAGCGATTACCAAAAAGGCTGGTCTGGCAAAACAAATGGAGAACTTCAGCCTGCTGGGGTATATGTATATATGATACGATTTACAGATGAAGATGGCAAAGAGGTAGTAAAGAATGGCACACTTTTGTTAATCCGGTAGTACTACTATTTCTGGAAAATTAATTTATCATTACTCTCCCCACCCTTCCCTTGTTATCGATATCCCCAGCATAAGCCCCCGCAGCGATTCCATCCTGCACACTCCACAATTGATTGGTGCCATCCCGATATGTATAGTTGAGGCGGTCCATGGCCAGCGCACCCGGGTGCTGACTATTCCCATTGCGGTTGAGTTGGAGGATAAATACTCGTAGGCTGTGGTGGAATACAAAACGTATAAATACCTGATACAATTACCATTCAAGCATCCAATAAAATAAATACTTTTGTATTGACGCAGTTTACAACAAGGGGCTTGGTATTAGTAAATGCACACCTTTGTAAAAGTTAAAAAATCATCAATTAAATGAGCATGCAAAGCATAACTATTGATATTGTAAGCAAAAAAGCAATGAAGGTGCTTCATGAATTAGCATCCAATCAATTGATTAAAATGCCCTCAGAAAAAAGAATCGAGGTTAAAGCTAGTCGTTCTGATACAAAAAAGCCTTCCGACTATAGGGGTGCTATTAGCAAAGAATCAGGGAAAAAATTACAGGACCAAATTAAGCGAGGTAGAATAGAATGGGAATGAACATGCTTGTGGATTCTAATGTGATTATAGATTATGTGAGTAATCGAATTCCGGAAAAATCAGCCAAACAATTAGACATTTATTTTAATAGTAATTTCTCGGTTTTAATCATATCTAAAATAGAAGTGTTAGGTTTTAATACGTTAGATTATGAACTGGAGCAGCTCGAATCCTTTATTCAGCTTAGTTCAATCGTATATATAGATGAAGCCGTGGCAGATAAAACTATTGAGATTAGAAGAATGAAAAGAATAAAATTACCAGATGCCATTATTGCTGCCACAGCCCTGGTACAAAACTGTATTTTGCTTTCCCATAACACAACTGATTTTAATAAAATTGAGGGCCTGCAGGTTTTAGATCCCTATTCCTTTGTTGGGAAATAACCTTTTTAAGGCGTAAAGGGCTAACAGCTACGATGTAGTAGAGAGGTAAAAAAGTGGTGAAAGTTTTTAGAGCCATCGGCTCGATTTTGTTTATA
>JBIINW010000014.1:0-27111 GCA_044337245.1 Sediminibacterium sp.
ATGTAGTCGCTTATCAACCCCCTTCATCAAAATATCTATTATGTTGAAGATATTCTCTTTGCTGAGGGAATTAAACACCACCACATCATCAATTCTATTTAGGAATTCGGGAGAGAACGTTTTCTTCAGCGCTTTTTCTATTACTGCTTTGTTATTTTCCTCGGCATTTTCCATGCGGGTAGCCGTTGCAAATCCAACGCCATCGCCAAAATCCTTCAACTGACGGGCACCGATATTGGAGGTCATAATAATCATGGTATTCTTGAAGTCAATCTTTCTTCCCAAACCATCGGTTAACTGACCATCATCCAGTACCTGCAATAAAATATTGTAAATATCCGGATGTGCTTTTTCAATCTCATCCAGCAAAATTACGCAGTAAGGTTTTCTTCTTACTTTTTCGGTAAGTTGTCCACCCTCTTCATAGCCTACATATCCGGGAGGAGCACCAATTAAGCGACTCACGGTAAATTTCTCCATATACTCACTCATATCAATACGAATGAGTGCATCGTCGGAATCGAACATATGCCGTGCCAGTGCACGTGCCAATTCGGTTTTACCTACACCGGTGGGTCCCAGGAAAATAAAGGTTCCTATTGGTTTTCTGGGATCTTTCAGTCCTACGCGATTACGCTGTATGGCTTTCACCACTTTTTGAATGGCTTCGTCCTGACCAATCACCATCTGCTGCATGTCTTCACTCATGCGGCGCAGTTTTTCGGTTTCAGCCTGCACCATGCGTTTAACAGGAATACCCGTCATCATACTTACCACTTCCGCAATATTCTCTTCTGAGATGGGGAATCTGCGATGCTTGCTTTCTTCTTCCCAGGTAAGTTTGGCCTTTTCTAATTCTTCTCCGAGTTTCTTTTCAGTATCCCGCAAAGCTGCTGCCTCTTCGAAGCGTTGACTTTTAACTACTTTATTTTTTTCAATCTTAATATCTTCAATCTTTTTTTCCAGATCTACTATTTCATTGGGTACATTGATGTTTTTCAAGTGTACCCGGGCACCCACTTCATCTAATACATCAATCGCTTTATCGGGTAGTAAACGATCCGTCATGTATCGATCACTCAGTTTAACGCAAGAAATAATCGCTTCATCTGAATAGGTTACACTATGAAAATCTTCGTACCGACTTTTAATATTGGTAAGTATCTGGATGGTTTCCTCTACGGATGGGGGTTCAATCAATACTTTCTGGAAACGACGATCCAAGGCACCATCTTTCTCAATGTACATTCGATATTCGTCTAGGGTAGAAGCACCAATACATTGGAGTTCTCCGCGGGCTAAGGATGGTTTAAAAATATTCGAGGCATCCAACGAACCGCTGGCACCACCTGCACCCACTATAGTATGAATTTCATCAATAAATAAAATTACATCCCGATTTTTTTCGAGTTCATTCATGATGGCTTTCATCCGCTCTTCAAACTGTCCGCGATATTTGGTTCCGGCCACCAGGGCTGCCAGGTCTAATGATATCACTCGCTTATCGAATAAAACCCGACTCACTTTGCGTTGAACAATGCGCAGGGCAAGACCTTCCACGATGGCCGTTTTACCCACTCCGGGTTCTCCAATCAATATGGGGTTGTTTTTCTTTCGACGACTTAAAATCTGGCTCACCCGCTCAATTTCCTGCTCACGACCGATAATGGGATCCAGTGAACCGGTTTCGGCTAATTTGGTAATGTCTCTACCAAAATTATCGAGCACGGGGGTTTTGCTTTTTACATTTGCAGCTGTTTTTCCTTTTGCTTGTTGTGCACCGCTTCCTCTTCTTTCTTCGTCAAATTCATCATCATTCTCATCCCCAAATTCGTTGCGGGGAGCTGGATTGGTAGTTCCTACCATGCCGAGTTCGGTGCGAAATAAATCGTAGTCCACATCAAATTGATTTAAAATTTGCGTGGCCACATTCTCTTTATTCTTTAAGATACTTAGCATCAGGTGCTCGGTTTCAACGGTTTGACTTTTCTGTGCTTTTGCTTCCAACACCGTAACGCGAATTACCTTCTCTGCCTGTTTGGTGAGGGGTAAGTTGTTAATATTGGCGATGTTTTTTCCGGTTTTATCCTTCACTGCCAGTTCTACTTCTTTGCGCAACTCTTGCAAGTCAACATTCAAATGCCGCAATACTTTAATGGCTGTATTCTCACCCTCGCGAATCATGCCCAACAGCAAATGCTCGGTGCCTATGAAATCATTTCCCAAACGCAATGCTTCTTCTCTACTATAAGAAATGATTTCTTTAACCTGTGATGAAAAATTATGATCCATGTTATAAATTTGGATTTATACAATGATAACGAATATTTTTGAGTGGTGTTGTTCGCCACTTATGCACAAAATGTTAATCTAACCTACTCGTTTATGCAAGTCAAAATTGATACCAAAGAAAAATTTACCGTGGTTACCCCTTTAATCGAGCAATTAACTGACAATTTAGCAGCAGATTGGGTGCAAACTTGCCAAACCTGTCTTACCTCCCCTAAAAAGGATATCGTATTGAATATGAGCGAAGTAAAGTCAATTTCAGCCGAAGGGGCCAATTTATTGTTCAATACCCAGCAACAGTTTTATGAGTCAGGTGCCTCATTTGTAATTTGCTGTTTACAGACCGATGTGGAGGCCTTTTTAGACGAGGCAGAAGTATTGGAAATGTTGAATATAACCCCCACGGAATCGGAGGCTTGGGATATTTTGCAAATGGAAGCCATTGAGCGGGAATTATTAGACGACGACCATCCTGAAACCCATATTTAGTTGGCATGACAAATACCCCTGGACAGAAGGATTATTATGCCGTGCTCGGACTAACCGTGGATGCCACTATGGATGAAATCAAGTGGAGTTTCCGGAAACTGGCCCATCAGCACCACCCTGATAAAACAGGCAAACACGCCCAAAACTCCGAAGTTTTTCAGCAAATACTGGAAGCTTATCAGGTTTTGTTCGACCCCGCCAAACGGGCAGCCTATCATCAGGAGATTTCCGTTGAACTGCCCTCCGAAGAACCATTTGTTCAATGGGAGCAGCTTCGCATCCATATAAGGGCTTTACAAGTATGGGTAAAGCATACAGATCCCTATCGGTATGATACCGAGGGCTATGCCATCTATTTTTTCCAACTGATTGGCCGTGCAAAACGGTTGGTTCTTTTACTGAAATTGCCTGAAGCCAGTAGGCAGGAACTGGTAGGTGCTATCATCCCCTGTATTGTATTGGTACCCGAATCCGGCAGAGCCGCTGCATGCAGTCAATTAAGCGAATTAAGCGAGGGTAACCAAAATTTGATCTATCAGGTAGAAGCAGCCTGTAAGCAAGCGGCTTATCCCTCCGGTTGGCCTATACGTCAACTTCTTATATCCCTGGCAATCACTGCCCTGTTGGCAGTTGCTTTTTACCTGCTTTTGTTTCGGTAAATACCCAATTGCCTTGCGGAAATTACTTTCACAATCAGTTTATGCAAGGCTTGTTGTAATTTTGTACATTCGGCCTATAGCAGATGATTTCCCCACAAACCATACAACAGATTACCAGTCGCATCGATATTATTGATGTAGTGGGTGAATTTGTTAAACTAAAGAAGCGGGGCAGCAATTATATGGGGCTTTGTCCTTTCCATAACGAAAAAAGTCCCTCCTTTACCGTTTCCCCTAGCAAGGAAATTTATAAATGTTTTGGCTGTGGCAAAAGTGGAAATGCCATTGGCTTTGTAATGGAACACGAAAAAGTGGGCTATGCAGATGCCCTTCGCTGGCTGGCCAACCGGTATAATATCACCATCGAAGAAACGGCAGTTACGCCCGAACAGCAGCAACGAATCCTAACTTCCGACAGCTTATACATTATCAATCAGTTTGCCCAGAAGTTTTATTCAAAAAGTCTATTTGAAACGGAGGAAGGCAAAAACATCGCACTATCTTACCTGGAAGAGAGAGGCTTTCGAGAAGCTATATTGCAAAAGTTTCAAGTGGGATATCATCCCGATCAACGGGATATTTTGGCGAAGGAATTGTTGGCCAATCAGTTTACTGCTGAGTTGTTGGTGAAAACCGGACTGGTAGTACAAAGAACCGAATCTCTGGTAGATAATTACCGGGGTAGAATTATTTTTCCTATCCATGGCATTACCGGAAAGATTGTAGGTTTTGGTGCACGCGTAATTGGCAAGCATACTACCGGACCCAAATACATTAATACTCCCGAGAATGAAATTTACAGCAAGAGTAAATTGCTGTATGGAATGTATTTTGCCAAGTCGGCCATTGATAAAGCCGACGAGTGTTTGTTGGTAGAAGGATATACCGATGTGGTAAGTCTGCACCAGGCGGGTGTAGAAAATGTAGTTGCCAGTGGCGGAACCTCCTTAACCATCGATCAGCTTCGGTTAATCAGAAAGTACACGCAGAATATTACCATTATTTACGATGGTGACCAAGCCGGAATCAAGGCGGCGCTGCGCGGATTAGACCTTGCGCTCGAAGAGGGTTTGCAGGTAAAATTGGTATTGATTCCCGATGGAGAAGATCCGGATAGCTATGTGAATAAAGTTGGTACCACTGCATTCCGGGATTTTATTCAAACGCATAAGAAAGATTTTATTCTTTTTCAGCTGGAAGTAATGTTGCAAGAGGCCGGACAAGATGTAAGTCGCAAGAGTGCCGTGGTAAATCAGATGGCAGAAACCTTGAGTAAGCTGAATAAGCTGGAAGACTTTACCCGACAGCAAGATTATGTTAGGCAATGTGCGGCTTTGTTGAAGATTGATGAGGCGGGACTTACTTCACTGGTTAATAAATTCAAGCGGGAGCGGCTGGGTAAAGATGAAAAGAAATTAGCTGTAAATGAGCAGGGTGGTTTTGAAACCATTGGTCAGCAAGCCCCTCCCCCACAGGAGGATGAAAACACGCTGGATCTGTTAACCCTGGATGAAATTCCTGAGAAAAATATCATTCGGGTATTGCTGCTATATGGTTTACATGAATGGGATACCGAAACAACGGTTGCACAATATATTTTTAGTGAGCTGATGGAATTTCAATTTGAAGTACCATTGATGGAGAAATTTTTTACCGAGTTTCAAAGCGGATATCAGCAAGGCTTAGAACCTACCATGCAATCATTCCTCTACCACGAAGATGAGCAGATACGAAACCATACGCTGGAGATCTGTTCCTTCCCGTTTGAGCTTAGTCAGCGCTGGAACGAATACCTACAATCTCGCCACAATATCCATACCCCCAATAGTAAACAGGATGTAGAACATAGCGTGAATTATTTCAAGCTGCGGAAAGTTAAAAAAATGATGGAAGAAAATCAGCGCGATCTGGAAACGGCCACGGGAGATTCCATCAAAAAGTTCCTAGAAATTCATAAACACCTGAAGCAGCTAGAGATGGAACTAACGCGCCAGATAGGTGCGGTAATTGTAAAATAGTTCTATTGATTTTTCTCGAGCAATAGGTCGCTGTAGCTATTGGCGATTAGGTGATTCGGAGTTATTCCCAATGCTTCCATATATCGGTTACAATCCGCTTCCATAAACGATCTGGTTAAATCGGGATGATGGAGGTTGCTTACTTCAATTTCCACGAAACTTCCTAAACCAGGTACTTCATCAATATGGAATTTAGTATGCTCGATAAAGAATATTTTCCGATGTTTTTCTACTACAACTTTTACGGAGAGGGCTGCGGATAATAGGGATTCTAAAGAAGCACCATCCGAAACGGGTGACAGATAAAAATGAGAAGTTTTGGGTCCTTCCCCATCTGTACGATGGTAAAAAATCAGGTTATTTTCAATCGCACCCTGGCGTAATTTTAATCGGCCACCCGGAACTTCAAAGTAGGTGTCTTTTTGGGTATCCAACCCCACATAACGGGCACCGGAGGCCAATAAAAAAGCTTCCACTCTTTCGGGGTGAAAGCAACGAGCTTTGATTTCGATATTAATAGCCGACATATTGAAAGATGCTATTTCTCTGCCGGATTATTTTTACCGGCCAACAGGCGCTCCAACGCAGTTTCTAGGCGGAACTGTCGGGTTTCAGCTTTTTTTGCAGATTCGATCCAGCTGCAATATTCTTTTTGATTGGTAACAGGCAGGGAGGTAAAAAATTCCTGTGCTTCCTTATGCTTGGTAAATAGTTTTCCCAATTCAATGGGGGGTACTACTAAACTTTTATTGAATGACAGAGAATGGGTAACATTATTTTCTGCAAAAGCACGCTCCTGATTGGGTACCTGAGATGTTTTGATAAAACGCATGGCCGTCCACACATGGTCTAAAATAACCTGGCGAACGCAAGTATAGTCTTTCTTATATAATTCTTCCCAGCTGCAGTCACGGTTTAGGTCGCTCACAATTTTACTTGCCGTTTTAGGATAAGAAATCCAAAGTTTGGTATCGTCGTGAATAGCAGGAAACACTTCTCGGAGAATATTATTCAGTTGATGCTGACTCAACGCAAACAACAACGCAAAATCAACTTTCCTGCTTTTCAGCAGTGGAGTGATGTTTTTTGAGTAGTTTAACTTAGAGAATTGCTTTTCGATGGAAGATGGTAAGCCCTGAATCAGGATGTTCTTTTCATCTTTCAACTGTAATTTTTCAAAGATGGGCTGATTAAACATATTGCCTAAGAGTTCTGGTGAGGGAATGGATAGCAAAGTTAAAAAATTGTTACGGAAAATGAGCGTTTTATGCGTGTTAATTCCAAAAAAAATTCAACTAAATGCAGTGTTTACAGGTGTTTTGGCAACAAATTGGCTTTTCAGGAAAAAAAAAAGGGACTAATCGGCAATACAATTAATCTTGCCGCGATCGATTCTTATGGCGGTTACTAGGAATTTTACTTTCCGTTCCGCGCAAGATTCTGCCGATATTCTTTTGGTGGGTAAGAATAACCATCAAAGCAACCAATATTGCGAAGATGCGGTAAAGGGGTTCTCTTTCATTAAAAATGAAGAGGATAAACACCATAAAGGATATACCCGCTAAAATGGAACTCAGCGAAACAAAGCGGGTAAGAAATAAAACTATAAAAAACACCCCCAGGCAGCAGGCAGCTACTACTGGCTGAATAGCAATGGCCATTCCTAATAAGGTTGCCACGCCTTTACCTCCGCGAAAAGAGGCCCAGATAGGAAATATATGACCAATTACGGCAGCCAATCCCAACCCGATCATGAAGTTGGTTCTCAGCAATTCGTTGGATAAGTAGAAGGGCATTAAAATATATAAAGAAGTGGCAACCACGCCTTTAACTACATCTACCAACATTACCACAGAACCCCATTTAGATCCTAGTACCCGAAACGTATTCGTAGCTCCGGAATTTCCACTGCCATAATCACGGATATCTATACCGAAAATAGATTTGCTCACCCAAACGGCTGTAGGGATTGAACCAATCAGATAGGCCACACATATTAAGAGTAACTCATTCATATGAATTATTTCAATTTTTTGCGAACTATGAAGTTACGAAATTCTTATCAAATGGCAATAGGAAGCTGAAACCCAAGGGCAATCCACCCGTTTTTCTCTCCCTGTGTAGTAGCCACTAACCCTAGATTTTTGCAAAAAGCATCCAATTCGGGCCCATCCTCGGTAAGTAATCCACTGATAATCAATTGTCCACCCGCATTCAACTGTTTCACGAGCGCGGGCAGGTGTTCCAGCAAGATATGTCGGTTGATATTGGCCAGTATGGTATCGAAGTTCCTGCCCATTATGGGCTGATCAGATAATAGAACCTCTATGTCGCTTGCCTGGTTCACCTTGCAATTCTCAAGGGCATTTTCAATGCACCAGTCATCATTGTCAACCGCCAGTATGGGTTTTGCACCCAACATTTTGCCCAGTATAGCCAATATGCCGGTGCCAGTGCCGAAATCCAATAGGGAGTGATTTTGCAGGTTAATCGCGAACATCATTTCCATAACCAAAGAAGTGGTGGCATGATGTCCGGTGCCGAAACTCATTTTGGGCGTGATAATAATTTCCTGTTCCACCCCGGATATAGGTGGATGAAAATGTGCCCGAACCCCAAGGCGGTTACCAATTTGAATGGGCTGGAAATTACTTTCCCAAACAGCATTCCAGTTAGTTTTTTCGAGTATTGATTCAGAATAAGTTATACTATATTGATTCAATATTAATTGCAATTCTACCCCCTTGTAAGCCCCTTCCTCAATATAGGCAATTAGAGAAGTATCGGTTTGTTCAAAGCCATCAAAGCCTATCTCACTTAGTTGAGCAATCAGCAGTTCTTGTAAATCGGAACTTGCATGGATGGTGATGGCGCGGGTTCGAGTATCCATAGTATCTAAAAAAAAGCCCCAAACGGGGCTTTATAATTAATTAAGCTTCTTCGCCGTTACCGGGATTTTCATCACCAGAGCGAGGTTTCATTTCTGGTTTTGGCATCAGTGCTTTGCGGCTGAGTTTAAATTTACCGGTTTTGGGATCTAAACCAACCAGTTTCACTTTTACCATATCACCTTCATTGAAAATTCCGTCCATGGTTTCGAGGCGCTTCCAGCTGATTTCGCTGATATGCAATAAACCTTGTTTGCCTGGCATGAATTCAACAAACGCACCAAACTCCTTAATGCCTTTAATCGGACCTTCATACACATCACCTACATTAGGAACAGCTGTGATGCTCTTTACCCAACGAACGGCTTTGTCTAGGCTTTCCTGATTGGCAGAGAATATGCTTACCTCTCCGGTATTGCCTACTTCTTCGATATTGATGGTGGCGCCAGTTTCACGCTGAATTTCTTGAATCACTTTACCACCTGGTCCGATTACTGCACCAATAAATTCTTTATCGATAATCAGTTTGATCATTCTTGGGGCATGTGGCTTTACATCCGCGCGGTGAGCAGGGATACATTCGTACATGGCATCCAAGATATGGAGACGACCTTTTCTGGCTTGCTCTAATGCTTCCATCATCACCGCCATGCTAAGTCCGTCTACTTTTATATCCATTTGCACGCCACAAATTCCTTCGCGGGTACCGGTTACTTTAAAGTCCATATCACCCAAATGATCTTCATCACCCAGGATATCGGTAAGGATAGCATATTTACCGTCTTCGCGGGTAATTAATCCCATAGCAACACCACTCACGTGCTTTTTAAAAGGCACACCGGCATCCATCAGCGCCAGAGAACCGGCACAAACGGTAGCCATTGAAGAGGATCCATTACTTTCTAAGATATCACTTACAATACGCACTGTATAGGCATACTCGTTTCCGGGCATCATTTGTTTTAAACTACGGAGGGCCAGGTTACCATGACCTACTTCTCTACGACCAACACCACGCATCATTTTCACTTCACCTGTTGAGAAGGGAGGGAAATTATAATGGAGGATAAAAGGAGAATACACCGATTTGGCAGCGCTTTCCAGCAATAACTCATCCAATTTGGTTCCAAAAGTTACGGTAGTAAGGGATTGTGTTTCACCACGGGTAAACAGGGCTGAACCGTGAGGAGATGGCAGGGGTTCTGTTTCCATTGCCAAGCCACGTACCTGATCGAGTTGGCGTCCATCTAAACGGATCCGATCGTCCAGCATCATGTTTCTTACTACTTCCCATTTCAGGTCTTCGTAATACTTCTTAGTTAACTTCTTTTGTACATCAGTGATTTCAGTTCCCAGGTGCAGAAGTAACTCGTCTCTCACCTGACTGAAAGCAACGGTGCGATCGTTTTTGCTAGAACCTTTGCGGGCGATATCGTACACTTTTTGCTTAGCAAAAGCGATCACTTTTTCATTTAGTTCCTGATCAGATTCTGGCTTTTTATAATCGCGCTTACTAGTAATGCCGACTTGTTTGCGCAGTTCTTCCTGTGCTTTGATTTGTATTTTGATGGCTTCGTGTGCTAATTCCAGGGCCTTTACTAAATCTGCTTCGGCACATTCTTTCGATTCACCTTCTACCATCATCAGATTCTTTTCTGTGGCAGCAATCAGAAAATCCATATCGGCAGTTTCTAATTGGGTACGAGTAGGGTTGATTACGAAAGCACCATTGATACGGGCAATTCGAACCTCACTGATAATTTCTTTAATGGGAATATCAGAAACAGCCAAAGCTGCAGAAGCAGCCAAACAAGCTAAACTGTCGGGCATGATTTCTGGATCGCTAGAAACGAGGCTTATCAAAACCTGTACATCGCATAAATAATCTTCAGGAAATAATGGACGCAGGGCGCGATCGATTAAACGGCTGGTTAAAATTTCGTAATCGTTTAAGCGGGCTTCTCTCTTAAAGAAAGAACCGGGAATTCTTCCAGCAGAAGCAAATTTTTCTTGATAATCTACACTTAGCGGAAAGAAATCTTGTCCTTCTTTGGGGTCTTTATTGGCAACAACGGTAGCTAATAAAATACATTTACCCTGTGTAACGGTAACGGCTCCGTCGGCCTGGCGGGCCAACTTTCCGGTTCCTAGGGTGATAGTAGGTTGACCATCGTGCTGAAAGTCAACATTAATTTTTTGAGATAACATATAATTCGTTTAAAAGATAAGGGAACATACAGTGCCAAACAGATTGGCTGGCAGCAAATGAACAGGAATCACTTCAAACAACTAAACCCAACCGTGTATATATCAGTTGGGTTTAGCGTACAAAGTTGAGTGAAATTATTTTCTTAATCCCAGTTGTTCAATCAATGCGCGATAACCCTGCAGATTATGCTTCTGCAGATATGCGAGCAATCTTTTGCGCTGACCTACCAGGCGCATCAAACCACGCTGTGTAGAGTGGTCGTGCTTGTTAGCCTGCAGGTGACTGGAAATTTGAGAGATACGTTGGGTGATGTGAGCCACTTGTGCTTCTACGGAACCAGTATTAGTGGCACTTCCTCCGTATTTGGTAAAAATGGCTTTTTTTTGATCAATAGTTAAATGAGACATCTGAAAAATTTTAAAGACTCCGGTAAATTTTCTTCTTTTTTTATCGGCTGCAAAGGTAATGATTTTGGCGGTATTTTGTCGGGTGATTCGATTTTTTTTGAACATTTTTCTAGTATAAACCGCGTATTTAACTGAAAATGACTGATTAATGCAGCTATTGATAATTAAATTTGTCTTTTAAATTGGTATTCCATTATCCTCATCTACCTGATTTACATGTTAGCCGTTACAATTTTGGGTAATAATTCTGCCTTACCGGCTTTCGGGAGACATCCGACAGCCCAGGTACTTACCATGAAAGATCAACTGATGTTGATCGATTGCGGTGAGGGTACCCAGATGCAATTGTCGCGTTACAAGATTCGTATAAGTAAAATAAATTATATATTTATCTCTCACCTACATGGTGATCACTATTTTGGGTTGATTGGTTTACTTACCAGTATGGGTCTGTTGAATCGCAATAATGAGATGGTGATTATGTGTCCACCCGGATTGCCCGAGATCATTCAATTACAACTAGCTGCTGCAGGCATTGCCCTACCCTACCCTATTCAATACATCTTGCTCGAGCAAGCCGGCACGCTGATAGAAACCCGTTCCTTTACCATCGCCTGTTTTCCCGTTGAGCATCGGATCAGTTGTTGGGGATGTTTGGTTAGGGAAAAGAAAATGCCCCGGAAAATCGATCGGGAAAAAGTGCTGGCCCATCAAATTCCGGCGGCGTATTATGAGCAATTGCAAAAAGGGAACGACTACACAACAGCAAATGGAGCATGTATTTCCAATGAATCTGTAACCATAGCCGCAGCCCCGGCGGTGAGTTATGCATATAGTTCCGACACCCGTTTTTTACCAGATTTGGCAGCACAAGTAGAATTGGTTACCCTGCTGTATCATGAAGCCACATACCTGCACGATTTAAAAGAACGGGCCTACGATCGGTATCATTCCACCGCCCATCAGGCAGCTACCGTTGCTAGCTTGGCGAACGTGAAACGCTTATTGATAGGGCATTTCAGCAGCAAATACGAAGAGATAGCCCCTTTTGAACAAGAAGCCAAAGAAGTATTTGCGAAAACAGAATTGGCGATAGAGGGGGTAACCTACTTAATAAAATAGAGATCGGCTTAGTCGAGAATCTCTGTGTCTTTTGGATATTTCGCCTTATTAAATACAAAGCTGTTTTCGGGAATAGCGGCATTGAAATTCATATTTTGAATTTTCAATTCGGTAACATTATTGCTCTTATCTAATATGCGAGCACGAGAGATGGTGCTTTTCGCTTTGTCTACAAACAGATTTACTTTCTGAAAATTTTTACGGGCATCAATAGGCTTCATTTCAATCTCGTAAAAACTACCGGGGGTTGCTAATAATTTATAGGTAAAGTCTTTGTCGTAAGCCCCTGTCAATAGTTTTTGTGGATTGAGGGAATTGCTGCTTTCGGCCATGGATGTTTTGGTAATGGTTTTTTCGCCATCGAAACTGTAAACGTTTTGTCCATCGCATATCACTTCCATTTTGCCCTGCTTCATCTGATATTTGTCACCTTTCATTAGAACGGAGATAGACTTGCTGCCATTTTGCTTTCCCTTGCTGCTGATGGAAACCAGGTTACAGGCCGCAGATATACCTTTGGAGGCTTTTACTTTGGCGCCAACGGCATCCAGTACTTTTTTGGCTGCGGGATCATTTTGAGCGGCGGCAGCCAGGGAAAACGAAGCCATCATTACCAACAGCAATAGTTGTTTCATGCGGGTTATTTTTTAAAGCGGTCAAAGATACAGGATATCAATTCTTTCTTGGCAGTTTTCGGTAAAATAGCCCGAAATGCTGGCCAAATGCTACAATTGTGCCAAAAACTGGGATAATTCGGCTTCTGTTTTAAACAATACTTCTCTGGCTTTGCTGCCCTGATTGGCACCAACCACACCAGCGGCTTCCAATTGATCCATCAATCTGCCTGCCCGATTGTAACCCAATTTCATCCTCCTTTGTATTAACGAGGTAGAGCCCATTTGACTGGTAACAATTAATCGGGCGGCTTCTTCAAACAGGGGATCGCGATTATTAGAATCAAAATCCTTGCCTTCCAATTCCTTTTCATCTACATATTCTGGCAAACGGAATGCTTCGGGATAGCCGGGTTGTTTTTCTATAAATTCACAAATCTTTTCTACCTCGGGCGTATCTACAAAAGCACACTGCAATCGGGTAATTTCTCCTCCGTAACTTATCAGCATATCTCCTTTTCCAATCAATTGTTCGGCACCTCCCGCATCTAAAATGGTGCGGCTATCGATTTTGCTCGACACCTTGAACGCAATACGCGCCGGAAAATTCGCTTTGATGGTTCCCGTAATAATATTCACAGAAGGTCGCTGGGTAGCAATAATCAAGTGAATACCAATAGCCCTTGCTAACTGAGCCAGTCGGGCGATGGGCATTTCAATTTCTTTTCCGGCCGTCATAATCAAATCGGCAAACTCATCCACCACTAACACAATAAAGGGTAGGTATTGATGACCTTTGAGCGGATTTAGTTTGCGGTCGGTGAACTTTTCGTTGTACTCGCGGATATTGCGACAGCCGGCTTCTTTCAGCAGATCGTAGCGGTTATCCATCTCTATGCACAATGCATTTAGGGTATGTACCACTTTTTTGGTATCGGTAATGATGGAATCCTCTTCACCCGGTAATTTGGCCAGAAAATGTTTTTCAATAACCCGATATAAACTCAGCTCCACTTTTTTGGGATCCACCAATACCAACTTGAGTTGAGAAGGATGTTTCTTGTATAAAAGGGATACCAGTATTGCATTTACACCCACCGATTTACCCTGTCCCGTTGCCCCGGCCATTAACAAGTGCGGCATATTGGCAAGGTCTACAATAAAATTTTCGTTATCAATTTTTTTACCAATAGCAATGGGTAATGAGTAGGCATTGGATTGAAACTTATCCGACGCCAGCAGGGTTTTCATACTTACTACCGATTTACGCACATTGGGTACTTCAATACCGATGGTTCCTTTACCGGGTATGGGGGCGATGATACGGATGCCGAGGGCCGCCAAACTTAGCGCGATATCATCTTCCAGGTTTTTGATCCGACTGATGCGCACGCCGGGGGCGGGAACAATTTCGTAGAGGGTAACGGTAGGGCCTACTGTGGCTGCAATCCGCTGAATAGAGATATCATAATTCTTGAGGGTAGCAATAATTTGATTTTTATTGGTCTCCAGCTCCTGTGGGTCGTGTACAATTTTTTCACTGCCATGTTGCTCTAACAATGACAGGGAAGGATATTTATAGTTCTTTAAATCGAGGGTGGCATCGTACTTGGTACCGATGGATCCGGTGGGTAAGGCATCGGGTTCTTTTGTTTCTTCCGCCGATTCTTTAATTTCTAATTCGAGCGGAGCCGCAGATGATTTGGCGGGAATAACGGGTACTGTTTCGTGCAGCGGAAATTCATCTTCCTCTTCCATCTCATCTTCAACCATATCCAATGTTAACTCGGCAGGTTTTTGTTTGAGGGTATTACCAGATGGAACAGGAGCCACCTCATCGTGAATCATTAGCTTGGCACCTTCTAAGGGATTAGTTTGATTATCCCATTGTTGAAAAACGGGTTTCTCATCGTCTTCGGGTACCACAAAATGTTCGGTTTCCGGAATCGCAGCGGGTGCGGTTTGTATTTTCTTCGTAGGCCAACGGAAAATGGGATTGAACCACCAGATAAAGAAGGCAAAACAGGTAGCTGCTAATAAAGCTGCTGTACCTGCATATCCGAGCCACCCCCCTATCCATTGCAACAGCCAATCTCCCACGGCCCCACCCCAAGGGAATCCATTGGCAGGCAAGGCGAAACTGAATGTGAGACTGAACAATAGCAGCCCTACCAATACATATTTAATATTGCGTGCCAGACTGAATACTTTCTTTTCGAATAGAAAATTCATCCCAAGCACAAAGAAGGTAGTGCATAAAAAATAGGCAGCTATTCCAAAACCGTTATAAATAAACTGATGGGCAACAAAAGCACCCAGCGCGCCCAGTTGGTTATCCATGCGCAGCTTTTTCACTGCGAAAATCCGTATGCCCCATTGAAACAATTTATCCTGGTCTTCTTGCCAAGTGAAAATGTAAGAGGTAAAAGCTACTAACAAAAAAGCCGCTACCAGCAAAAAGAATACACCGGTAACCTTGATGGTACGTTCATCCTGCATCACTTCCTTTACCGTTACCTGTTGTTCCTGATCGGGTGTTAATTCGGCCGGATCGGGCGGTGGAGGAGCTTTTTTCTTTTTTAGGGAGTTAGCCATTATAACAAATATAAGTTATGCTAAAGGCCTTTTCCATTTTTCACCCTATATGTGCAAAACTGCAGAAGGCCTGATCAGTTTTCCACTTTTTGGGATATCCGGTACAATTTGGCAGCAAGCAGTAGCCAGGAAGAAATATAGCATAGTCCACCCAGCGGAGTAATCAAGTATATCCAAAATGGGATGGGAACGGCAATCTGAGTAAGAAACAGCACTAAATAGATAGAGCCACCGAATAACAGCATACCAACTAACACCAGCTTTTTACAAATACCAAATGTAAGCTGAGGATATTGATTTTGTAAAATGCCTATTAACAACAAAGCGAAAACATGATACATTTGATAGCGCACTGCTGTTTCGTAGGTTTGTAGCTGGGCGGCATTCAGGATATCCTTTAGTGCATGGGCACCCAAAGCACCCATTGCAATGGTAATGCCTGCAAGAAAGGCTCCCAGTGCCAAAGTAGCATTACGCATATGCTTGTAGTATCGTTTTAAAACCGGATTCTGATATGTTTTTCCCCTCTAAATGATGGGTTGCTTGTATATAAAAAGGTTTTCTTTCGCTTAATTTTTGTTGCAAATAAGATGTTAATTCATCATCGCTTAAATTACTAATCAATGGACGATGCGATTTTTCGGCTTGCAGTCGTTCTACGAGCACCGATACCGGCTCATCAATCCAGATAGTGATGCCCTGATGGTTCATCCAATCCATATTATCATGAAAACAAGGAGTACCGCCGCCGGTGGCTGCCACAAAGGTTTTGCTCTGTTTCAGCAAGCGGAGCATAGCAGCTTCTTTCTTGCGAAAAGAATCTTCCCCCTCTGTTTCGAAAATTTCGCTGATGGTTTGTTCTTCCATTGCTTCAATCAGAAAATCGAGATCGTAGCCGCGTAATGCATATTTTTTGCTGAGCCAGTTTTTCCAGTAGCTTTTTCCCGCACCCATCATACCAACAAGAAAAATTTTCACTGGGCGAACTATTTAAAAGCATTGAGGCCAGTAATATCCATGCCTGTTATCAACAAATGAATATCATGGGTTCCTTCGTAGGTAATTACACTTTCTAAGTTCATCATATGGCGCATGATGCTGTATTCGCCGGTGATACCCATCCCGCCTAACATCTGGCGGGCATCGCGGCAAATTTGGGTGGCAATTTCGCAGCTGTTTCTTTTGGCCATACTAATTTGTTGGGCGGTGGCTTTGCCCTCATTCATCAAGGTACCTAATCGCCAAACCATCAACTGTGCCTTGGTGATTTCAGTAATCATTTCGGCCAGCTTTTTCTGCTGTAATTGAAAACCAGCGATGGGCCTCGAAAACTGAATCCGTTCTTTACTATACCGTAGGGCAGTATCATAACAATCCATTGCAGCCCCCAATGCACCCCAGGCAATACCATAGCGGGCTTTGGATAAACAGCCGAGTGGACCTTTCAGTCCTTTCACATTCGGTAAAATATTTTCTTTCGGAACTTTTACGTTATCAAACACCAGTTCACCGGTAGCACTGGCGCGTAAGCTCCATTTTCCGTGGGTAGTAGGCGTAGTAAACCCAGGCATGCCTCTTTCCACAATCAATCCTTGAATCTCATCCTGTTCGTTTTTAGCCCACACAACAGCCACCTGTGCAAAGGGAGAGTTGCTGATCCACATTTTGGCGCCATTCAAAATAACATGATCACCCTGATCGGTAAAGCGGGTAACCATTCCAGAAGGATTGCTTCCATGATCGGGCTCGGTTAACCCAAAGCATCCCAACCATTCGCCACTGCCCAGTTTGGGTAAATATTTTTTGCGTTGCTCTTCACTACCATACGCATAAATGGGAAACATCACCAAACTACCCTGCACACTGGCAGTACTTCTTACGCCGCTATCGCCTCTTTCCAGTTCCTGCATCATCAATCCGTAGCTGATATAATCCAGCGAACCCCCACCATATTCGGTTGGTACGGTAGGACCAAAACAGCCCAAATCGCCCAGTTCTTTTACAATCTGTTGCGGGAATTCGGCACGCTGGGCATAGTCTTCTATAATAGGAGAAATATGCTTCTTTACATAATTGCGAACCGATTCCCGAATCATTAGTTGTTCTTCGGTTAGCAGTCCATCTACCTGATAATAATCGGGTGACTGAAACAAATCGGTACGAACAGCCATACAAAGGAATTAAAAGGTGTTAAAGAAAATAAAGTACAAAGTTACTAAGAAGTTTCTGATTTGCTGATGCTGGCAACTTTGTTGAACAAAAAGGCCGTGCGCACACGAAAACGTTACGCACGGCCAGAAAGTAAACTAAATAAATTTATTGTTCTTCGGGACCTCTTCTTCCGCCTGCTGCAGGGGATGCTTTGGTGCCGGACTGTTCTATCTCGCGGTTCATCTCTTCAATGTTTACCGGACGTTCGGTGGTATCGCCCATCAGGTAGCGGGAGAAATAATCCGCCATCGTCCAAAAGAAGTATTCCGTCATATCTCCAAACCCATGACGCTGACCGGACAAGATTTGGAATTCGAAACGCTTATTTGCCCTAATTAAAGCATTCGCAACTCGAATGGTATTGGCGGGGTGAACGTTGTTGTCGATATCTCCGGTTGAGAGCATCAAGTGACCTTTGAGGTTTTTAGCCAGATCGGGATTTTTCTCGATGGCATAGGCAAAACTAGTATCCCCTTTTTCGGAGATGATTTCTTTAACGCCGTGGTGCTTTTCGCTCCACCAACGATTATAAATCGAGTTATCGTGGTTGCCTGATTCGGAAACGGCTACTTTAAAGAAGTCGGGATATACCAGCATAGCGGCGGTACTCATAAATCCTCCCCCACTGTGTCCGTTGATACCTACTTTGTTGATATCGATAAAAGCATGCTGATCGGCCAGTTGTTCTACGGCCGCTTTTTTATCAGCAAGGCCATAATCGCGCAGGTTGCCATAGCCATAGTTATGGTACCACTTGCTTCTAGCAGGATGCCCGCCGCGGTTGCCCATGGTTACCACAATAAATCCGAGTTGCGCCAGGCGTTCGGTTTTATCCATACCTCTTCCGAACGCTTTATTTACAGCTTCGGTTTGTGGACCAGGATATACATACTCAATGATGGGATATTTTTTGGTAGAATCAAAATCAAAGGGCTTATACATCACCCCATAAATATCCGTAATGCCATCATCGGCCTTCACTTTAAAAGGTTGAGGGAACTTGTAAGGCGTTTTCATCAAGGAGCTGAAATCAGCGGTTTCGAGGTCCATGATTTTCTTTCCTTCAGTATTGTACAATACTGACTGAGGAATGGTGTTTACCCTTGAATAATTATCAACAAAAAACTGCTGATTATCGTTCATAGAATTGCTATGCTCAAAATCACCTGCATTGAGTAAGCGTAGTCCGGTACCATCCAGATTTACCCGGTAAACGTGGAGATAATAGGGATCTTCATTCTCTTCTCTCCCATTGGCAGTAAAATACAATACACGTTTTTTCTCGTCGATACCCACAATGTCTTCACAATGGAAGGGGCCTTGTGTGATGCGGTTTTTGAGTTGACCATTTTCATCATACAAATAAAAATGTGCCCATCCATCACGTTCGCTCCATTCAATTAGTTCTTTGCCTTCATTCACTAATCCTACTCTTTTGATTTCTACGTAGGTATTCAGCGACTCTTTAATTAAAGGTTTAACCGCACCGGTAGCAGGATCAGCAATACAAACATCAATTCGCTTTAAGTCGCGGCTGGTGCGAGTAAAATAAAAGCCCCGGGGTGAACCGAGCCAAATATTCGCCCGAAAATCATCATCCCGGCTGCTGGCCAAAGCGGGGGTGCTCCAGATGGCAAGGGTTTGATCTTTATAAGCACCTGTATTCAACACCTGGTGCGATTTATTTTGCATATTAAAAAGGGTAAGTTCATCCACGGGATGATCCTTTTCGCCAGGCATCAGGTATTTATAGGTTTCGAGGGTGGGGCGAGGATCGGCAAGACTGTTGATTACCCACAGGTCTTTTACTTTTCGGTTATCGGAGCGTGTTAAAGTAAAATACTTCGAATCGGGTGACCAAAGGATGAACGATGATTTGCGTTTGTTTTTATTTTTTTCTTTATCCACGTTGTTCTCTCCACCGCCGCCAAGGGCACCTTCGCCATGGTAGGAATAATACTCAACACCATCGGTAGTGAGGGCATTTTCTACTATGGTGCTATCGTCTTCATTTACTAAAGCCTTTTCGTAGTTGGCTTTATCCATGTAGTAGAGATTAAACTTTTTACCAAACACCACCCAATTGCTATCGGGAGAAATGGATGCCCATTGTGGTTTGCGCTTGTTCTTTTTAAAGTCTGTTAACTCGGTAAGTTCGGTGGTAAGCAGGTTATACTCGAAGTAGAAAGTTTTCTTTTCTTTCACCGGAGGTGTAACATTTCCGTTACGTTTGGTAGTATCTTTTTTCTCAATTTCCTGGGTACTTTTCACTTCAAAGCGAATAGTATTTTCGTCTTTGATAAAACGCATGCTATCTAAACCCAGGTGTTGCGCATCAAAGGGATCTTTCACGATTGCTGAGATTTTGGATGCCAAATCGGCATTATCGAAGAGTAATTTTTTTTCAGCCTTCAGAGGATCCACGATATACCATTTTTTACCCGCAGTGGTTTCGTATATATACCAGAAACGGTTCGACTTTTTCAGCCAGTGGGCATCTACATTGGTACTGAAGATGAGTTTCTCCAGTTTTTTTGGGGAGAATCGAGCTGCGAGCGCATAGTTCGCTTTGGTAACGGCATTAGTTTGAGCATAGGTGGCTGACAAAGCAAAGCAACCGATTAGCAACAGAAAGCAATAATGAATAAAAATCTTCATACGAGATTGTTTGGGTTTATTATCAAATATATAGGGTATTTCTGAAAAAAAGCTAGAGCAAGATGTCGCTCCGCTGGAGCTTCAGCGGTAAGGTCCAAGTGAAGTACGCCTATGCGCACTACACGGCAGGTGAGCAATTCAGCGGTATGCTCCCCGTGTAGTTACCGATTCGCCTTTGGCGAAGAGGAACTGAACGGCTAGTGAGCAATTCAGCGGTAATGTCCCCGTGTAGTTACCGAACGCAGAGAGGAACTGCAAAAAATAGCGTGAGTGTGAGTTTGAGTGTGATTTTTTTTAAGTTGTTAGATTATCATTCCAAAGTATGCAGTACGCCTGGGTGTACTTCACGAGGAACAAGGAACTGCACGACAGGTGAGCAATTCAGCGGTATGCTCCCCGTGTAGTTACCGAACGGCAGAGAGTAACTGCACGGCAGGTGAGCAATTCAGCGGTAAGGTCCCCGTGTAGTTACCGAACGGCAGAGAGGAACTGCACGGCAGGTGAGCAATATTTTACATATTAGATTATCATTCCAATATATGCAGTGCGCTTAGGTGAACTACACGATGAAAAAAGGGGGAAATTTAATTTATCGATATTGATTTCACCTCCGAAGCGCAAAGTCGCCTCCTATGTCGGAAGAATTTGCGAGGAAGGAAAATTACAATTTGATTATTTTCCTTCGCATCGCAAAATCAAATTATTTACTTCTCACTTGTAATTTATTCAAAATAATGAGTAATTTTACTCAATATAATGAATAAAATAGTATTTATGTTCGAAAGACCTCATTTACAACCACTTATAAACAGGATCCAAGAGCAGAGAAAGTTCATCCAAGTGATTTTAGGGCCTAGACAGGTGGGTAAAACAACGCTAATGAATCAATTGGTGCAAAAATATCCCTTTGGTTCTATTGTGGTTTCGGCAGATGCTATTGGCGCTTACAATACTTATTGGTTAGAACAACAATGGGAAATTGCCCGAATTAAACTAGCACAAAACGGGGGAAAAGAATTTTTGCTGGTGGTGGATGAAATACAAAAAATTGATAATTGGAGTGAGATAGTAAAATCACTATGGGATCAGGATACTAGCAATCACATTCCGCTGAAAGTTATTGTATTAGGTTCATCGAGGTTGTTGATTCAACAGGGTTTAACAGAATCCTTGGCTGGCAGATTTGAAACCACTTTTATGAGCCATTGGAGTTATTCGGAAATGCAGGCAGCATTTGGGTGGAACGAGCAGCAGTATGTGTATTTTGGAGGTTATCCCGGATCAGCAACATTAGTATCCGATGAACAACGGTGGAAACAATATGTAAGGGAATCATTGATTGAAACCAGTATATCAAAAGATATTTTGATGCTAACAAGGGTTGATAAGCCTGCACTCATGAAAAGACTATTTGAATTGTCGTGTAATTATTCTGGTCAAATTCTTTCCTACAATAAAATGCTGGGCCAATTGAAAGACGCAGGAAACAGCACTACCTTGACTCATTATTTATCCCTATTGAGCACAGCGGGTTTGGTTACAGGCATTGAAAAATATTCGAATAATATCATCAGAAAAAAATCTTCTAGTCCAAAATTTCAGGTATATAATACGGCCCTGATTAATGCACAAAGCAATACCAGTTTTGAGGAAGCCATGGGGAACCCTGCTTTTTGGGGCAGACTGGTTGAATCTGCTGTAGGTGCGCACCTACTGAATCAGGCAGTATCCGGAGATTTTGCGCTTAGTTATTGGAGAGAAGGAAACGATGAGGTAGATTTTGTTATTGAGCAAAAACAATTGATTGGAATTGAAGTAAAAAGCGGATCCACAGAAAATACATCCGGCATGGCTGCTTTTAAAAAGAAATTCCATCCTGATAAAATTTTGCTGATAGGAAATTCAGGACTAACCTGGCAAGCATTTTTGCAAATAAATTCGAAGGAGTTATTTAAATGAAAGGATATTTTAAATTTTTAACTGGGCCTATTTAATAGGGCTAACACAACAGGGAGATTTTGCAGAAAAGTAAACTTCATAAATCGGAGTTGAGTTTTACTCCGAAGCGCAAAGTCGCCTCCTACGTCGGAAGACTTTACGAGGAAGGAAGTTATTAGATTATCATTTCAATGCGTGCAGTGCGCCTGGGCGTTCTACACGAGGAACGAAAAACAGCGTGAGTGTGAGTTTGAGTGTGAAAAATCTCGAAATAAAAGAGCAACTACACGGCAGGTGATCAACTCAGCGGCATGCTCCCCGTGTAGTTATCGAACGCCAGAAAGAAACTGCACGGCAGGTGAGCGATTCAGCGGTATGTTCCCCGTGAAGTTACCGAACGCTAGAGAGGAACTGCACGGTAAGTGAGCAATATTAAAGTTATTAGATTATCATTCAAAAGCGTGCAGTCTCTCGTTAGCACTCGAAGACTACACGAAGAACAAAGGAACAAAAAACAGCGTAATAGCCCCGCCCCCCCCCTTCAGGAATTTTTATCTAATTTTACTACATGACTCCCTACACCCTATCCCCCACTTTTGCAGCAGAAGCCGACCAGCAAGACCCCCTAGCCAGTTATCGGGATAAATTCTACTTTCCCGAGAAAAACGGTAAGCCCGTAATTTATTTCTGTGGCAATTCGCTAGGGTTGCAGGGGAAAGATGTGCCGGAAGCCATGCTAACCGAATTGAACAGCTGGCGCGATTATGCAATTGGTGGTTTTCAACAAGGTGCGAACCCCTGGCTATATTACCAGGAATACCTGGCCCCCTCGATGGCGAAAGTAGTAGGTGCCCTGCCCCATGAGGTTACGGTGATGAATACCCTTACCGTGAACCTCCACTTAATGCTGCTGAGTTTTTATCGGCCAACCGAAAAGCGCAAACTCATCCTGATGGAAAAGGGGGCTTTCCCTTCCGACCAGTATGCGCTGGAAACCCTGGTGAAGCATTACGGACTTAACCCAGATGAAGTAATCGTTGAAATAGCACCCGCACCCGGTAATTTTTGTATCACCACCGATGAAATCACCCATACCATTCAACAACTCGGCGACCAACTGGCGATGGTGATGCTGGGAGGAATTCAATATTATACTGGTCAACTTTTCGATATCCCTACCATTTCAAAAGCTGCTCATGCGGTTGGTGCCATTGCTGCCTTCGATCTGGCACACGCCGTTGGTAATGTGCAACTGCATTTACACGATTGGAATGTTGATTTTGCCGTTTGGTGCACCTATAAATACCTGAATGGTGGCCCCGGTTCTGTGGGTGGTGCCTATGTGCACGAAAAATATGCGAAGGATACCGAATTTCCTCGACTGGCTGGCTGGTGGGGAAATGATGAAAAAACCCGCTTTCGGATGGAAAAGGGTTTTATACCGAAACCTACTGCTGGTGGATGGAATATCAGTACCGCTCAGGTATTGAATATGTGTTGTTTACGAAGCTCACTTACAATTTTTGATGAAGTAGGTATGGCTGCCATCCGCGAGAAAAGTATCCGACTAACTGGCTACCTCGAATTTCTGTTAAACAGCATCCCTACCCTACCCTGTACCATCATCACGCCCTCCGATCCAAATCAAAGAGGGGCTCAACTATCGCTTTATTTTAAAGAAAACGGCCGAGCAATTTTCGATCGATTAATTCAACAGGGTATAGTGGTGGATTACCGCGAACCCGGTGTTATCCGCGTAGCACCATCGCCCCTGTATTGCCGCTATCAAGACGTATACGACTTTTATACCATCGTTACCCAAACCGATTAATATGCTTATCCACCATCCCATCACCTACCTGGCTTTAGGCGATTCTTATACCATTGGCGAGGGATTACCGCTGCACGATAGCTTTCCTTATCAGCTGGTTCAGTTACTCAGGCAAAACGGTCAACATACCCATGCACCAGAAATAATCGCACAAACCGGGTGGACTACCCAGGAACTAGCCACCCATCTAATTCATACTCAAGTAGAAGCCAGTTACGACTGGGTGAGTCTGTTAGCAGGCGTGAACAACCAATATCGGGGTTTATCGGTAGATGAATTTGCGGAGGAATATGAATTTCTAATTCATAAAGCCATCCACCTCTCTAAAACGGCCGAGAAGGGTGTATTTACTATCACCATTCCGGATTGGACGCTCACTCCTTTTGGATTGAAAGACACAAAAGAGGTATCACGTGAACCTATAGCGGCATTTAATGCGCAAGTGAAGAGATTATCCGAAAAACTTGGCATTCGTTGTGTAGATATTTCAGCAAGTTGCATGCAAGCCGCTCAATCCGAAAGTGGTTTATGTAAGGATGGGCTCCATTATTCGGCTGCTACCCATGGGGATTGGTGTAAACAAATTATGGAAACTATCTTCCACTCATAACCCCGATTGCTGGAGCAAGGTTTTCATCGCCTCGTGATATTGGGCTGCTACTATTTTTGCCTGCTCAGCAAAATCATCTCCCGAAGAAGCGTATTGAATGGCCCGACTGGCATTTACCAGTAAACCCCCTTCCCTATTGAGTGCCAGCTTTGATACTTCTTCTAAACTTCCCCCCTGTGCACCTACTCCAGGCACCAGAAAGAAATGTTCCGGAAACGCTTCGCGGATAGGCTTAAATGACTCCGCCCGGGTGGCACCTACCACAAACATCAGATTACCCGCATGGCCCCAGGAGGCAACCTTCTTCATTACTCGTTCGAATAAAAACTCTCCAGTGTTTGCTAGCGTTAACTGCTGAAAATCATCGCTGCCTTTGTTTGAGGTGAGTCCTAATACGATCGTCCACTTATTTTCATATTCTAAAAACGGCCGCACACTATCTTCCCCCATATATGGTGCCACTGTTATCGCATCAAAAGGTAATACTTCAAAAAAAGTTTTTGCATACTGGGCAGAGGTATTTCCGATATCCCCTCTCTTGGCATCGGCAATGGTAAAATGGGTGGAAGGGATAAACGCCAGTGTTTGTTCCATCGCATCCCAACCCGCTCTTCCCTGTGCCTCATAAAAAGCAGTATTGATTTTGTAGGCAACACAATGGTCGAGGGTGGCTTCTACAATCGCCCGGTTAAACTTTACCACTCCCTGTGGATCGTTTTTAAAAGGGGCAGGCAATTTGGTAGCATCGGTATCCAACCCTACACAGAGATAGGATTGCTTTTGTGAAATATGTGAAACCAGCGATGATTTATGCATAGCAATTAACGATTTCAGTTTTTCAGTTCATATACCCGGTATCCCCAGGGTTCTAGGGCCACCGTTTGATCGGTTGCAAAGGTAACCGGTGCCGCAGAAAATAAATCGGTATAATTTCCAGTAATGGAATTGCCAGATAGAGAGCAAGTAACCGCTTTGTTCGTTACATTCACCACTACCAGCACTTTTTGTTTTTCATGTGTTCGCAGAAAGGCAATCACCTGATCGGGTTGGTTGGTTGTAATGGCCTGATAGGCTGCATCCGGACGAAGAGCCGCATTACGCGCCCTTAGCTGGGTAAGCTTCTGATAAAAAGCAGCCCGCTCATATTTTTTAAATACAATGGTATCCTTTTCAAAGAAAGGAATCGGCCGCAATATCGGCTCTTCTTGTCCACCATAAATAAGCGGCAAAGAACGCGGCATCGTATGCGTTAAAACAGCAAAAGGTGTATGCGATGCGCCGGGCATGGTAGCATAATCAGCCTTGTTCCAACTATTTTCATCGTGATTGCTGGTAAACCATAGTCGAATAGCATTGGCAGGTAAACTGGAATCTAACTTATTGATTAATTGAGCAAGATCACCCGCTTTTTTCTTACCAGCAGCAATATCCACCATCAGGTGAAACTCAGGCCAGGCATAGGTTGCATCAAACCCTGCCGTATGCAACCAAGCCGAATCGGCTTCTGCCAGCATAAACAGGTTTTTCATTTTTTTCAATTCTTGCAGGCAGGGAATCCAGAACTGATCTGCCTTCGGGCCAACCGCATAATCACAGCGAAATCCATCAATATCAGTTTCACGAACCCAGAATTTCATTTGGGCTATCATAGTATCCCGCAATTCGGTATTGGCAAAGTTGAGCTTACGGGTATCAGTCCAGTCGAACTGCGATACCGCCACCCCATTGCTATCTCGCACATAAAAATCCGGGTGCTTTTCTAACCAGTAATGATCGGCACCGGTATGATTGGGCACCCAGTCTATCATCACTTTCAACCCCTTTTCATGCGCCGTTTTTACCAAGTGCTTCCAGTCGTCCATATTGCCAAACTCTGGATTGATGGCCGTATAATCTGCTACTGCATAATAACTACCCAGGGTACCCTTGCGGTTTAATTTGCTGATGGGCTGAATCGGCATAAACCAAATGGTATGCACGCCCATATCTTTAAGCCGGTCCAGATGCGCTTCAAATGCGCGGAAAGTTCCTTCGGGCGTGTATTGCCGTACATTCACCTCGTAAATATTGCCCTGTAACATCCAAGCCGGGTGGCCATTGATTTGCAGGGTATCTTTTGTATCCGCAACCGAAGTGTTGGTTTTACAGGAACTGAAAAAAAGCACTACAGCTAAAACAGGTATAAACAGCCTCATATGGTATGATTTAATAATTAAAAGTAATAAAGTATGCCGAATTAAAGCGCAGAAAGCTACTACTTACCTAAACGAAAAAGCCCAACTCACTAGTCATAGGGGTTGATTAATGGCAACCGAGAATCTCGTACCTTTAAAAAATGAAATATGGCTTAGTCTTATTACTGTGGTTTGCTGCTTGCACGGAACCGAAAACAGATTCTGCAGTTTCGGGTTCAGCTTTGGATGCCGGAAGAGGGTATTTACAAGCTTGTTTGCAAGGCGATTTTACTACGGCTGCCAATTATCTGCCTGCCGATACCAACCTGAAACATCAATTGATGCTGCAGGAATTGGATTACCGAACGCTTGACCGGGAGGGGCGACAAATGAAAAGAA
>JBIINW010000115.1:0-8197 GCA_044337245.1 Sediminibacterium sp.
GTAACCCATTCAGCTTCCCCAATGCCTGGCAAACCATTGCCTATTTTTCTTCCTACTTTGTTTTATTGCCGGCTATACTTGTAATAATGCTCATCACCAATGAATTTCAATACAAAACTCACCGTCAAAATGTAATAGACGGTTGGAGCAGAAAACAATTTATTACCGGTAAATTAATCGATGTATTTATCATTACACTTTGGGTAACCTTGATTTATTTTTTGGTTGCACTCTACTTTGGCGCTACCAATTCGAATGGAAACTGGCATGATGCCTGGAAGGAATTCTATTTTGTTGGATTATTTTTTATTCAAACTTTTTCGCAACTCACCATTGCCTTCTTGCTAGGTTTTCTATTGAAGCGAGCATTTATGGCTATGGCATTTTTGGTGTTTTACTATATGGTATTGGAGAACATATTGGTTGGCGTTGCTAAATGGAAGCTTAACGATTTGGGTAGATTTTTACCCTTTGAGGTTTCGGATCGAATGATTCCAGCTCCCGGATTCTTTTCTAAATTTAGTGACGACATGAAAAATAGTTATGAACTAACCCTCGAGAAAATTCCAGAACATACTTTCTTTACTATTTTTATTACCCTTGCGATTTGGCTGATTTGCTTTCGGATTTTCAGCCGCAAAGATTTATAGTTTTTTATCGGGCAATATCTGTGCGATTGCCTGCTGAATAGTGGGATACAAAAACCGAAACCCAGCTTCCTGAATTTTTTGTGCACTCACTGTTGCACTTTTCAGCACTTCTACACTCATTTCTCCCAGCATAATTTGTAAAACCCAGGCAGGTACCGGCATCGAGAGAAATCCATTTCCATAGAGATATGTTCCTAACTGCTTATTCAGTTCCCGGTTAGAAATTGGTTGCGGTGCTACTGCATTATATACTCCGGATACTGATTCATTTTCTATAGCATACAAAAACATCCTGCACAAATCATGCAAATGAATCCAGCTGATTACCTGCTGGCCTCCCCCCAATACAGCAGCTACCCGAAAATAAAGTGACTTTAGAAATTCAGGCAGGGCTCCTCCTGATTTATCCAATACAATCCCTATTCTGAATATGGCCAATCGCTTTTGCAAAGCAGCAACAGGCAACATACTTTCTTCCCATTGCCGGCAAGTATCTCCCAAAAAAGCACTATCAGCAGGATAATTTTCCGTAAACCCGTTTATCCGGCTTTCATCGGTGTCCGGTCCATACCATCCGATAGCAGAAGCGCTAAAAACACCTTTCACCTTATTGGGAATTTGGGTAAGTGCTTGTACCAAGGTTTTACAACCCTGAACGCGACTTTGTAAAATTTCTTCTTTTCGTTTTTTAGACCACCGCTCATCTGCCACACCGGCTCCGGCAAGATGAATGATATAGTCTGCCTGATGAATGGCAGTAGCTTCTATCCAGCATTTTTCCGGATTCCATAGTGCATACGAATAGGGAAATGCATTTAGTGAAATCGCTTCCGGTACCTTTCGAGTAATGATAATAACGTGGTGATTGGCTTCCGATAAGATTTTGGATAACTGCCGGCCAACCATGCCTGTTCCACCCGTAATTAAAATAGTTGCCATAGCTTACAAAGTTGTTGGATAATTAAATAACAATTTTGTAGCCGGATAGTTGCAATTATAAAAAACCCCGGTTCGGCCCCGGGGTTACAACAAAAATCACCAGCTATTTGTGTACCCGATTAGTCGGGCTTTTTTCCTTCTAAAAAAGTGTTACGGGTAGAGAATTTTGGCTGATCATTGTCATCCTTACCAACCGTTACTTTACTGTAAAATTGTTCCACAGAAGTAAGTGTATTCCCAAACAACTCCATGTTTTTTCTTACATATGCCGGCACCACATCAAACTCGTTGTTTGGGTCTGCCGGATTATTCATATTAAATGAAAGATTGCGAAGTTTCTGAATACGCTCAGCAGCTCTTCTCTTTTGTTCTTCATCCTCATTAAAATAATGATCTTCTACAACCGTGCTGGGTTCCGGAGTCCGCTGGGCAGGACCTTCCTTCATAATCAGCTGCATGGGCATTTCTTCTATTGGATCTTGCTCAATGATTTCACTAATTAAATCTGGAATGGTTAATACTGGGTCTGGCGTAATTGGAGGTGCCTGCTCAGGTATATTATTTACAGGAGTTATGATGGGAGTTATTTCTTGAACCGGTGTTGCGGAAACTGGAACCGTTTCCTCTATGGCAGGCTCATCATAAATACGGAAAGGCTTGCTCAACAATCCTACTCGTATTTGAGAAGGGGGAGCCACTGAGGGAGTGCTAGACACCGTAAATTGTGAAAGATCTACTACCGAATCCTGAACCGGGGTTTGCGGTACCGCAACAACAGAAGCTACTGGAGTAAGGTTAACCTCACTGGTGATTTCGGGAGATAGTTCAAAATGGACTGGTCCGCTTTGTTCTTCTTCTTGCAGGCTGGCAAAAATAAACGGATAAATATCCAGAACGATATTTAAATCCATTTCCTCCGGGATATCATTTACCCGAACTATAGAAGTTTTAGCAGGTATCGATGCTTCAACAACCGGTGTTTCAACAGCTACCACCGGAGCTGCTATGATTTGCTGTTGTGCGGGTGTATCCAAACCCAAGGTCATCACAATTTTTTCGGAATGCTCCTTTTTAATTTCTCTTTCCGGTGTAGGTTGAAAAGGGTCTTTATGTTCAAACCCCGTTGCTACCAATGTAATACCAATTTTTTCACCCAATTCAGCATCGTATCCCATACCAACAATCACATCGGTTTCGGGGCCTGCTTGTTGACGCAGGTGATTATTGATAATCTCCATTTCATCCATCGTACATTCAAAATCTCCTTCGGCACTATTGATATTAATCAAAATCCATTTGGCGCCTAATATATCACTATCGTTTAATAATGGAGAGGCAAGTGCTTGTTCAATGGCCATTTGTGCCCGGTTTTCACCGGCAACTTCTGCTTTTCCCAAAATTGCTACGCCACCATTTTTCATAACGGTACAAACATCTGCAAAGTCTACAATGATATGTCCGCGGCTATTGATAATATCCGTGATACATTTAGCAGCTGTAGCCAACACATTATCGGCTTTGCCAAATGCTTCCTTCATTTTCAAGTCGCCATATTGAACGCGCAATTTATCATTGCTAATTACCAGCAGGGTATCTACCAGCGGCTTCAGCTGACGAATGCCTTCCTGGGCCTGTTGTAATCTTCTGGGTCCTTCAAAAGCAAAAGGCGTTGTAACAATACCAACGGTAAGAATACCCATATCCTTACATATTTGTGCAATGATGGGGGCACCACCTGTTCCGGTTCCACCTCCCATGCCCACCGTAATAAAAGCCATCTTGGTATTCACTTCCAAAATTCTTCTAATTTCTTCCAGAGATTCTTCGGTTGCCATTTTTCCAATTTCCGGATTCGCCCCTGCTCCCAATCCCTGGGTTAGATGGGGGCCCAATTGAATTTTATTGGGTACCGGACTTTGTTCAATTGCTTTGGCATCTGTGTTGCAGATAATAAAATCAACGCCTTCAATTTGCTGATCGAACATGAAATTAACTGCGTTACTTCCTCCGCCGCCCACACCAAGAACTTTGATAATGGAAGATTTTTGTCGAGGGAGATCAAAATGTATCATACTGAGCTTATTTATTAGATAGTAATGGGTTAGTAGTCGGGATATTTATTTATTGAGCATTTGATCGTCTTCACTAAACATTTCAATTACGCTGTACCTAAACTTATCCCAAAAGCGGGTTCTTTTTTTGGAATTATTGGAGTTGTTTTCTGTTTTTAGTGGTTCAGAAACTTCAGCAATTACCGGATTTTCTTCTTTTTCAACGTTGGTAACTTTTACTTTTTGGAAGTTTTCTAAAAACGCTTGATATTGATTATCGTGGTCGTTATATCCTTTTAAAATTAACCCGATGCAGGTTGAATACATGGGCTTTTTCAATTCTTCGATATGGTTAGGTGCCAGGTGTTCATTGGGTAAACCGATGCGGGCATTTAATCCGGTAATATATTCGGTTAACTGAATCAGGTGTTTTAATTGAGAACCTCCACCGGTTAAAATAATGCCCCCATTCATAGCACGACTTTCTAAACCCACTTGTTTTAAGTGGAAAGAAACAAAGTCGAGTATTTCACCCATACGTGCCTGAATAATGCCAGCCAGATTTTTTACACTGATTTCGCGTGCCGGCATACCCTTTAATCCGGGAATGGTAATATAGGCATTCGACTGAGCGGCATCCACCAGAGCACTACCATATTGAACTTTCAGGGCTTCGGCATGACTTCTCAGTACACCTAATCCTGTTTTGATATCATTGGTAATATTTTCACCTCCAAATGGAATTACTGCGGTGTGCTTCAATATTCCTTCATAAAACACTGCCAAATCACTGGTTCCACCTCCAATATCTAAAATGGCTACACCTGCTTCAATATCTAAATCACTCATAACTGCACTAGCAGATGCGAGAGGCTGTAACACCAGGTCTTTTGTTATCAGGCCACTTCTTTCAACCGAACGGTTGATATTACGAATGGCATTCCGGTCGCCAGTGATAATATGAAAATTGGCACCCACTTTCACGCCATTGTACCCAATGGGATCTTTGATATTGGGGATATTATCAACATGAAAATCCATAGGAATCACGTCTATAATCTGATCGCCGGCAGGTATAAAGGTTTTGCGCTGGTTGTTGATGAGCAAGTCAATTTCCTGCTTATAAATTTCAGTATCCGCGTCTTGCCGAACAATATCTCCGCGAGTTTGCAAACTTTTTATATGCTGACCGGCAATCCCTACATACACTTCCTTTATTTCTAATTCGGGATTATTTTTGTAGCAATCTTCCAATGCCTGCTGAATGGCTTTGCGGGTTTGGTCGATATTAAGTACCAAACCATGCTGCACCCCATTACTGTTCGCGCGGCCAAAGCCCAGAATTTCTAATTTACCAAACTCATTTTTACGGCCTGCAATGGCTGCAATTTTAGTAGTACCTATGTCGAGGCCTACAATGATGGGTGCTTCGTGCTGATTCATATTCGCTGATTTTTGTTGTTGTTTGATTTTATTAATTTCTAAACTTTGCTGGTAATAGAATCCGATTGATTATGGGTTAGTTGGTTTTAACAGGATTTGTGTTGGATTTTGTTGTTGGTTTTTTATCAGTAGAAACTGGCTTCTTTTTCAACAAAGCCTCATTTGATAACGCAGGATTGGTTGATTTATTGTAATTTTTTTGAATGTTTTTGTCCTTTGAAACTGAGCCAACTGCAGCTGAATTTTTCCCAATAGCCGTTTCCTTAACAGAAGATGGCGGAGTAAGGGATTTAGCAGGGGCGCTTTCCGGCTGGGTCATTTGAGCAGCCTGCTGATTGATGCCCTGAACAGCTTGATAAAAACGGGAAGAATCTACCCCACTGGCTACATTCCGGATTCCTATTAATTGGCGGAGATACTGTACATCAATCATTGGATATAAAGTATAGCCCAACTTAAAATAATCACTCCTGAAATAGGCATCCAGCTTATGAAACTTTTCTGGCAAATTGCTTCCGTTACCCATCCGAATTATTGGACGGCCGGTAAGAGGATAGATTTCAAATTGATTTCCTGCAACAATGGCAATTTGACTCGCTTGGGCCATCCAAAACGAGTCTGCGGCAATGTAGCGGCTGATAGAAAGAATATCCTGCATCAGCAAACTATCTGGCACCGATAAAACCACCTGATCGGAGGGGAAATCGGTAAACACCGGAACCCGGGCCACCATCTTGTCACTCAGGGGAAGTTGCACCCCGGAACTGTCTATATAAAATGAATTTTGCTGTAGCGTAAAAATTCGGGCAATTGGTTGGCGCTCTTCTATTTTGGCATGCAATAGCTCGTTATTATCAACGAATATTTCGGCATCGGCAATCCAGGGATTATTTTCTAACAGTAATTCCATAGAACGGAGAGGGAGCTTACTGATTGCGGTGCCGGTTATATGAAATGTTTGCTCTAAAAGCTGCCGAATATCTTTCTCATCAATAAACACATCAGTTGTAGGCGTTTTTAGTACCACTTCTATCCCCTTGCAGGTATGCTGCCCTTTTTTACTCATGGCAGCCCCAAATACTACCATCACCCCTGCTCCAAAAAGGATCCAAGCGGTAGTGATGAATATTTTTTTCCAGGGCCAGTTACGCATGCAGATTGGTTTGAAGGAGTTGAGTTGCCTGAATAATTAATTGATCGATATCACCTGCCCCTGCCATTACTAATAACGAAGGACGTTCCCGAACGATCCACTGCATGCAGTCCGATTTAGACAAAACCTGAACAGCTGCATGCTGCATTTTTCCCAATATCATTTCACTGCTTACCCCCTCCATCGGAAGTTCACGGGCGGGATAGATAGGTAATAGAATTACTTCATCTGCCAAATCAAGACTTTCGGCAAAAGCATCGCATAAATCAAGGGTACGGCTGTATAAGTGTGGTTGAAAAACCAGTGTAATTCGCTGATCGGGAAAAATGCTCTTTACCCCGGTAATTAATGCGCGCAACTCTTCGGGGTGATGGGCATAATCATCAATCAATACCTGGCCTTCCTCCCGAATTTTATATTCAAATCTTCTTTTTACACCTTTAAAATCTGCCAACGCATTCCGAATGGCATCTGCTGAAATCCCCAATTGATGGGCTACTGTAATAGCAGCCACTGCATTTTCTATATTATGTAAGCCGCCCATCGAAAGTACCAACTGCTGAATAGTAAAACTAGTGCCGGTAACATCAAAATGATAGCTACCATTTACTACACGAATATTTTCTGCATATACCTGAGCAGTTATTTCTTTACCACTGTATGTATAGGTTGTATCGGCCAACAGGTGAACCCTGCTTTCAATGCCATTTTGTTTTACTAGTACCCCTCCACGCTTTACTTTTTTTGAAAATGCTTCAAAAGCTTTCTCTACTTCTTCAGCTGTTCCATAAATATCAAGGTGATCGGGATCTACAGCTGTAATCACGGCGATATCGGGAGATAATTTTAAAAAACTGCGATCGTACTCATCCGCTTCTATCACCGATACTTCCCGGGTACTGCTCCAAAAATTGGTGTTGTAATTAGCGGCTATTCCCCCTAAGAATGCATTGCATCCATAATTCGAATGGCGAAGTAAATGGGCAATCATGGTAGATACGGTTGTTTTTCCATGCGTACCTGCCACACAAATATTAAAACTCTGTTCAGTTATCCACTGTAACACATCACTTCTTTTTACCACTTGGTATCCATTGGTTTGGTAGTACACCAATTCGGCATGAGTTCTGGGAATAGCGGGCGTATAAACCACCACATCCACTTGCCTAGGTATTTCCGCAACTGCTTCGTGATAATGAATAGGAATACCTTCTGCTACCAATTGAATAGTAAGCGGCGTTTCGGAACGGTCGTAGCCCGAAACATTGGCACCTCTCGATTTAAAATATCGGGCCAAGGCACTCATGCCAATACCGCCGATGCCAATGAAGTAAATAGATGATATAGTAGTTCCCTGTTGCATCTTAGCTTTTCAAAATATATTGAGCAATTTTTTTTCCTGCATCATGCACTGCCAATGTTTGGGCGGCCATTCCCATTTTTTCTTGCTCCGCTTTATCTTCGGCCAGTTGAAGTATAGCGGGTACCAAATCAGTTGCCGCTTTTGCATCCTGAATTAACCGGGCAGCACCATGATGGGAAAGATAGCGGGCATTGGCAGTTTGATGATCTTCAGCAGCAAGCGGATAGGGAACCAGTATAGCAGGCTTTGCCGACATACAAATTTCTGCAACCGACATAGCACCGGATCTGGAAACCACAAAATTAGCTGCCAAATAACATAAGTCCATTCTCTGAATAAATTCACTTACCATCACTGTTTTGTAGGATGTTGCTAACTCAGCATATTTGGCTGAATCTTGTTTACCTGTTTGCCAAATCAGTTGCACTCGTTGTTGTAAGGTAGCCAACTGAGCGGCTATAGCTTCATTGATGCTTCTTGCTCCCAAACTACCCCCCATCACCAGCACAACAGGCAAGGAAGCCGTTATACCAAAATGTGCTAGGGCTTGTTCTCTAGAGTGGGCAGGATATTCTATCTCTTGCCGAACGGGGTTTCC
>JBIINW010000116.1:0-8184 GCA_044337245.1 Sediminibacterium sp.
AAAACCCGATACACACTGCCTTCGCATTCAAATATTCCCTTACCGCCTGCAGATACAACCGGGGAAGTAAACAAATAGTTGGGATGGTGTTGGGTTAAAAAACGGGAAAGTAACTGCAAATTGAAATCAATCCAATCGGGTTGGGCAAAAACATGGGTATTGATAGCCTGCAGCAGCCAACTTTGCGCCCGCTCACTAACCTTCCAGGTTCGATTGATTAAGCCCGATTGGATGGGTGTGAGCTGCGGAAAATGCCAGTTCCATGCTTTTGCTATGGCAGCAAGTGTTTGTTCATTCATTTCTGAAACAAATGTAAGCAACCCTATTGCACATCGTTTCACCGCACCAAGTTTTTTAACGTTGGTTTTTACCGTATTTTTAAAAAACATTCCTCCACTCAAATTTCCAATCATATGCATCGCAGAAACTTTTTACAATGGGGCTCATTGGGATTATCGGCAATTTCCTTTTCAGGATTTCGAAAAGCGAGTATTGCTCAGAAACCTCTGGTAATATCTACCTGGGATGCGGGAATTGCGGCGAATGCCGCTGCCTGGAAAATATTACGGTCTGGAGGTCGTGCGCTGGATGCCGTGGAAAGAGGCGTAATGGTTACAGAATCTGAACTGAATTGTTGTGTGGGGCTGGGTGCAAATCCCGACCGGGATGGTTTAGTAACCTTAGATGCCTGCATCATGGATGAAAATGCCAATTGTGGAAGTGTGGCTTTTCTAGAGCGTATTAAACATCCCATTTCGGTGGCCCGTAGGGTGATGGAAAAAACTCCCCATGTTATGCTGGTTGGCAGTGGAGCCCAACAATTTGCAGTAGCAGAAGGGTTTCCATTGGAATCAGGAAAATTATCCGACGATGCGGAAAGAGCCTATAAAAACTGGTTACAAAAAAGTGAATACAAACCGGTGATCAATATCGAACGCGGGAAAAGTCCGCAAGCTTATGCAGTTCCCACCAAGTTAGCAAATGGGGAATGGAATCACGATACCATCGGCATGGTTGCTATTGATGCGCAGGGTAATTTGAGCGGAAGTTGCACCACCAGTGGAATGGGATTTAAAATGAGAGGCCGCCTAGGCGATTCGCCCATTATTGGAGCCGGTTTATTTGTAGATAATGAAGTGGGAGCTGCCACAGCAACCGGTCAGGGGGAAGATGTGATCCGTATTTGTGGTTCGCACCTAGTAGTTGAAAATATGCGCAATGGGTACTCCCCCGAAAATGCCTGCAAAGCAGCCGTAGAAAGAATTGTAAAAGTAAAGGGGGTAGCAAAATGCAAAGAAATTCAAGTAGGCTTTATCGCCATTAATAAGCAGGGCGAATATGGCGGCTACTGTTTGCAGAAAGGATTCAGTTTCGCCGTTTGCTATGCCGATGACAAAAATTTTATGGTGGATGGAAAATTTATATTGTCCTAATGAATATGCTTTCACCCAACGATCATTCCTCACCCTCTCCGCTCGGATATGCAGATCCTCCCCTGTTGGAGATTGCTGTTTTTAGCCTAGAATCAGCCCTAATCGCTCAGCAATCCGGTGCCGACCGAATTGAACTCTGTGAAAATCCTGCCGACGGAGGCACCACCCCCTCTTTCGGATACCTTAAAAGGGCCATTGAAAAAATACAGATCCCTGTATTCCCCATTATTCGTCCACGGGGCGGCGATTTTTTATATTCCGATGCCGAATGGGAGATTGTATTGCAAGACATACAGTTGTGTAAAGACTTAGGTTTTTCGGGCATTGTTACCGGGTCGTTGCAGAAGGATGGATTGGTTCATGAAGCGCAATTACATCAGGCGGTTTCTTTGGCTTATCCGATGGAAGTTACTTTTCACAGGGCTTTTGATCGGGTATCGGATCCGCTGGTTGCACTGGAGCAAGTGATTGCGGCTGGATGCACACGTATTTTAACCAGCGGATTACATCCCGAAGTGATGGCGGGTACTCCCCTCCTCAAACAATTGGTTTTGCAAGCGGGTAACAGAATGGTAATTATGCCTGGCAGTGGGGTACGAAGCAGTAATCTGGCCCAGTTACGAGCCGCAACCGGAGCCCGGGAATTCCATTCATCAGCCCGTTTATTGGTGCCATCCGGTATGAACTCCCTCAACCTTGCTATGCAGGAAAATTTAGAAAATATATCGGTAGATGCAACTGAAATCAGTCGTATGAAGCAAATAGTATCTACCCCTGGTTTTTAGTAAGGCCTTTTCACCAAATCAGTCAATTATTACGGGTTGGCTACCTCCAATTTCGTAATTTTGAAAAAATTGCTCATGGATACCAATGCTCAGTTATTTAACCTGCTAATAGGATTTGCAATTGCCATTATTGGCATGCTTGTTTATTTTTGGGTAAGTGGTAAACAAAGTAAAAAAGTTTCTGAAAGTACTACTAACAAAGAAAGCCATTCACTTCAGCTACAGGCTTACGAGCGGTTAACCCTTCTTTCTGATCGGATTGCGTTGCCTAACTTAATTTCCCGGCTACCGCAGGAAGGATTAGCTGCGGCAGATTATCAGTTACTCTTACTGAGAAATATTCGCGATGAGTTTGATTATAATATTACCCAGCAGATTTATGTTACGCCAGAATCGTGGCAGGCGGTAAAAAAATTGAAAGAAAAAAATATGCTCATCATCAATCAGGTAGCACAAACCATGCCACCCGGTTCATCGGCGCTAGATTTGAGTCGTTCTTTATTGAATTTCTGTATGCACGATGAAAAAGGAAATTTACACGATTTAGTGAGTGCTGCTCTTAGTTATGAAGCCAGTAAATTGATGTAGGCACTTATCTTTTCACGCTTCTTGCAGTTTTTATATATGCTTGCCCATGATTGATAACCATATTTATACCGACAGCGGAATTGCCATAAAAAAAGTATATGGCCCAGATGATTTGCCTGCACATTGTTCGCAGGTTCCTTTTGAAATGCCCGGACAGTTCCCCTTTACCAGAGGTGTTCAGGCTGACATGTATCGGGGAAAATCGTGGACGATGCGGCAATATGCCGGATTTTCTACTGCCGAAGAAAGTAATCGGCGCTATCATTATTTGTTGTCGCAGGGTGTTACCGGATTAAGCGTTGCTTTTGATTTACCTACCCAAATTGGATATGATTCCGACCATTCCCTATCAGAAGGGGAAGTGGGAAAAGTAGGCGTTGCGATTGATAGTTTAGAAGATATGGAATTGCTCTTTAACGGCATTGATTTAGAAAAAGTGAGTACTTCTATGACGATTAACGCTACGGGTTTTATTCTGTTAGCTTTCTATGTTGCCCTAGCCAAAAAGCAGGGTGCCAATTTGCAACATATTTCCGGAACCATTCAAAATGATATTTTGAAAGAATATGCTGCCCGTGGAACTTATATTTATCCTCCCTTTCCTTCTATGCGGATTATTACCGACGTGTTTGAATGGTGCAGTAGCGAATTACCTCGATGGAATACGATTTCCATATCGGGTTATCATATCCGCGAAGCAGGCTCAACGGCTGTGCAGGAAGTTGCTTTCACGCTGGCTAATGGAAAGGCCTATGTTCAGGCAGCACAGGCGAAAGGATTGGATATAAATGTTTTTGGAAAACGCCTCAGTTTCTTTTTCAATGCCCACAATAACCTATTTGAAGAAGTAGCCAAATTTCGAGCGGCCCGCCGCATGTGGGCTCGTATTATGCAATCGCTGGGTGCTACCGATCAAAAGGCTATGATGCTTCGTTTTCATACTCAAACCGGCGGCGCCACTTTAACCGCTCAGCAGCCCTTAAACAATATCAGTCGGGTTACCATTCAAACCCTGGCAGCTGTTATGGGCGGAACCCAAAGCCTGCACACGAATGGCTATGATGAAGCCCTGAGTTTACCCACAGAAGAAGCAGCCCGCATCGCCTTGCGTACCCAACAAATTGTAGCCCACGAAAGTGGTGTAGCCGATACAGCCGATCCATTGGCAGGCAGCTATTTTGTAGAAGCACTTACCCAAGAAGTGGAGCAAAAAGCACAGGAAATAATTGATGCCATTGATGCCATGGGAGGAAGTGTAGCCGCTATTGAACAAGGGTACATGCAGGATGCTATCAGTAAAAGTGCCTATCAGTATCAGCGGAAAATAGAATCCGGAGAAAAAATTATCGTGGGAATGAATCAATTTACATCCGATAAAGAAACCCCTATTCCGGGTTTTAAAATTGATGATGCTATCCGCGACGTACAAACGGCAAAATTAAATCAATTACGAGCCAGCCGAGATGCCGCTATTGCAGCCGAATGTATTCAACAGATTAAAACGGCTGCCCGTGCAGGAACCAATTTAATGCCTCCGGTTATTTTTGCCGTTGAAAATAAATGTACCCTTGGTGAAATTGCCGACGCGCTCCGCGAGATTTTTGGTGAATACCAAGGTTAACAGCCATTGCCTTATCTTTAATTATTAATTCAAGCTTATTCGCATGAAAAAAATTGCATTCCTTTTATTGATCACTGTTCAGTTAACCGCTCAAACGGTTCCTGCACTATTGCCTAAATATATTCAAGACGTTGCGCCTAAAGTAATTGAGATGCGCCGGTATTTTCATCAATTTCCCGAGTTGTCGAACCGCGAATTTCAAACGGCTGCCAAAATTGAGGCATACATGAAAGAGTTTGGTATTGAAACCCGTAGACTAGCTGGTACCGGCGTGGTAGGCATATTAAAAGGCGGAAAACCCGGTGCCGTAGTTGGTTTGCGCGCAGATATTGATGCCCTTCCCGTAACCGAAAGAAACGACCTGAGCTTTCGGTCTAAAGCAATCGGCGAATATAATGGTCAACCTGTTGGCGTAATGCATGCCTGTGGCCATGATACCCATATTGCTATGCTATTGGGTACTGCCAAAGTTTTATCTCAACTGAGAAATGAAGTACCCGGAACCGTAGTATTTATTTTTCAACCAGCAGAGGAAGGTCCCCCTGCAAATGAAGAAGGTGGTGCACCGCTGATGATTAAACAAGGGTTAATGGATAATCCTGCCATAGATGCTGTATTTGGCATTCATATCCAGTCCACCCTAGAAGCCGGAAAATTAGGCTACAAATCCGGGAGTTTCATGGCATCTTCCGACTGGTTTAAAATAACAGTAAAAGGAAAGCAAACCCATGGTGCCAATCCTTGGTTAGGCATTGATCCGGTAGTGGTTAGTGCCGCCATTATTCAAAATTTGCAAACGATAGTAAGTCGTCAGTCCGACTTAACCCTCGCCCCTGCCGTAATTACTGTTGGAAAAATAAATGCCGGGGTTCGTCCTAATATAATTCCCGAAGAAGCTGTTTTAGAAGGAACCATCCGCACTTTGGATGCCGGTATGCAGAAGGATATACATCAAAGAATTCAGCGTATGGTAACACAAACGGCTGCTGCTTATGGTGCAACCGCTGAAGTTTCCATTGATACCAAAACACTAGTAACCTATAATAATCCGGCTTTGGTTTCCCGTTCGGTTTCTTCTCTTAAAAAGGCATTGGGCGAACAAAATGTTATAGAAGTTCCTTGGGCCACTGGTGCGGAGGATTTTTCTTTTTATGGTACCAAAGCCCCTTCTTTTTTCATGTTTCTGGGTGCAAAAAATCCTGCATGGTCTGCTCAACAGGCATTCCCACATCATACACCTGATTTTATGTTAGATGATAGTAAGTTAGATGATGGAGTGAAAGTATTTTGTCAGTTAGTGTTCGATTTTGCTAAGCCTAAATAATCAAGTTGTAGCCGTATGTTTCCAACGAATACCCCACAGCAAGCCGGATACTATTTTCCCGCCGAATTTGCACCCCATGAAGCTACCTGGCTCAGCTGGCCCCATAAAGAAGCCAGTTGGCCTGGAAAAATTGATACGATTTATGCTCCCTACAGTGAGTTTGTGTTTTATTTGGCAAACAGTGAAAAAGTTCGCATCAATGTATTAGATGAAGCAATGCAACAATTTGCCATACAGCACTTGCAGAAAGCCAATGTGAATCTGGCCAATGTTGAATTTTTCATGCATCCTACCAATGATGCCTGGTGCAGAGATCATGGTCCGGCATTTTTGATTAATCCAGCTGCTCCCCAAAAGAAAGTTGTAGTAGATTGGGGATACAATGCCTGGGGTAATAAATATCCACCCTTCGATTTAGATGATGTAATACCCACTTCCATTGCGCATCATTTTAATCTTCCGGTATATCATCCGGGAATTATTATGGAAGGCGGATCGGTAGAATTTAATGGTGCCGGCACCTTGTTAACTTCAACGGCCTGCCTGCTGAATCCAAACCGAAATCCTCATTTAAACCAGCAACAAATAGAATCATTTCTTTGCGCTTATTATGGGGTACATCAAATTCTATGGGTAGATGAAGGAATTATAGGGGATGATACCGATGGACATATAGACGATACCGTTCGGTTTGTAAATGAGCATACCGTGCTTACGGTAGTGGAAGAAAATACAAAAGATGAAAACTATGCATTGCTGCAGCATAACCTGAAGCAGCTAAGCCAAATGCGTTTATCAAATGGACGTTCGCTGGATATTATTGAATTACCCATGCCCGATCCGGTTATATATGAAGACCAGCGGTTGCCTGCCTCTTATGCCAATTTTTATATTGCCAACAAATATGTGATTGTACCCACTTTTCGATGTTCAAAGGATGATAGGGCGCTAAGTATCATTCAGGCCTGTTTTCCTGATAGAGAAGTTGTGGGCATCGATTCTACGGATATAATATGGGGACTGGGCAGCTTTCACTGCCTTAGTCAGCAAGAACCCCTGGTTTAACCCGTTACGGTTAAAGTAGTTCCGGAAATTGCAACCGTATACATTTTTAATGCAGAGGTTGATTGACCTCCTACATTATTACCGGCAGTGTTAAATGTAGCTCCGTGGTTAGGACAAATAAACGTATTGGAGCTGGCAAAAAACGCAATCGAGGTACCCTGATGCGGACAAGATTCCTGCACTGCAATAAATGATCCGGGAACATTAGCAGCTGCTAACCTTACTACTACTACCCCACTTTGTGAAAGCGAGGAACCCACACCAGTTAACTGACTATTCAGGTTAACTGAAAAGTTTACGTTTGACGGTGGAGTGGGCGGGTTTGAATTATTGCCATCAGCAGACTTTGAACAGGCCATTCCCATACAAGATACACAGGCAACTGCAACCGGAGCGGTAAGTTTTTCAATAAATTGACGTCTTTCCATAAAAGGGTTTTTGGTTATTGAGTAGACTTCAGCAAGCATACAATCGCTGCCTGCAATTAAGTGAATTTTGACTTGTAACAACTGAAAATGTAAATTGTTACATTTTTTTATATTTAAATCAGTTACTCACTACTGCCTAGGTATCAACCAAAGTTGTGTTTGTCTGCCGCCCAGATATCGGAATCCGGCGGCTGTAAAAATGCCATCCTGTTCTAACATGATGCGAACTTCTTTTTTCCATTCCGGAATAAAACTCGCTGCATTTAATTCTATAGAATACGCTGTTTGCAGGTGCATGGGAAAATCTCCAGATCCGGGAACCCCTTTTTGTTGATCCCATAATCCAATGGTTGGGCCTGCTGCATGGCCATGAAAACCAATGGGATGGGTATAAATGCTGGCAGTTATTTTCTCTGCTGCTGCCTGCGTTAGTGTTTGTTGCAGTATTTGGTTACCGGTACTGTTTAACTTAAATTGACTGGTTAAAATATCCTGTAAACGGTTGGCTTTAGAAAATGCTTGTTGTATTGAGGCGGGTGCCTGCGTTTCTCCGGGAAGCAGTAAATAGGCGTGTTCCTGCACATCGGTTTGTAAGCGTAAATAACTGATGCCTATATCCACATGAATTAAATCGCCCGGTTGTAGGATATCTTCTCGAGGGCGGTCGGAAAAAGCTTTCAAGTGATCGAATACAACTGAATCTTTGCGTTGAATAGATACGGAGGGATGAAACCAGGTATCCAATCCTGCATTTCGGATTCGTTGCCGAAACCACCATACCAAATCATCCGTAGAAGTAATACCCGGGGTAATTACTTTCTCCGAAAATCCCTCCTGAATAATCTGATGCGTTAATTGTATGAGCTTGGGATAGATGGCTATCTCTCTTTCTGTTCGGGTTTCCAGCCAAGCTACTGCGAGTGACTCTGCTGAAACCATT
>JBIINW010000117.1:0-8095 GCA_044337245.1 Sediminibacterium sp.
ATTGTTCTATATGTATGGGGAAGGCCAACATGCTAAATCTATCATTCCTCAATTACAACTTGCTATAGAAAATGAAGACAAGTGTTTTAATATGTCTGGTGGTGATCAAACCCGTGATTATCTGCAGGTTTCTAAAGTAGCGGAATATATATCTTCCATTGCCGAGCAAAAAAGTATTACTGGAATTATTAATTGTTGTAGCGGAAAGCCTATAGCAATTAAGCAGTTGGTGAAGGAGTATGCAGAGGTAACCGGAGCCGATATTCAATTTAATTATGGCTTCTACCCATACAATGATTATGAACCCATGCACTTTTGGGGTAGTTCTGAAAAATTAAAAACAATTATTCATGAGTGAAGAGCTTGAGAAATTTAAAAAGCAAAAAGAACAACAAATAGCATCCTATCCTAGAAACAAGGAATTAGTTGAAGCAGCTAATCAGTTCAATGTTGAATCAAATAAGGCGCTATATTCCTATAATTTTTCATGGATGGGTCGACCAATTATTGCGTATCCGCAAGATATGATTGCCATGCAAGAAATTATTTGGGAAGTGCAACCTGATTTGATTATTGAAACTGGAATTGCACATGGGGGTTCAATTATTTATTATGCTTCCTTGTTAGAATTAATAGGCAAAAATGGAAGAGTATTAGGAATCGATATTGATATACGAGCGCATAACAGAGCTTTGATTGAAGGTCATCCTATGTATAAACGTATTGATATGATTGAAGGATCTTCTATTGATCCTCATATTGCTGAACAAGTATATGCTGTAGCCAAAAATTATCAAAAAATTCTGGTATGTTTAGATTCTAATCATACCCATGATCATGTTTTACAGGAATTACATTTATATTCAAAACTGGTATCGAAAGACAGTTATTGCGTTGTTTTTGATACAATTGTTGAATTTTTGCCAACCGATTATATGCCAGGCGGACGGCCTTGGAATCCCGGTGATAGTCCACACTCTGCTGTGAGTGATTATTTAAACACAACCGATCATTTTGTTGTTGATTCTAGCATCGACAATAAATTATTAGTTAGTGTTGCACCAGGTGGGTATCTGAAACGAATTAAATAGTTTTTATTTTTCCCTATTCCATAGTAATGAATTATACTATTCACATTCTGTTTATAGTGCATGATTAAGCGAAATCTTGTAGCCAATTATATTGGGCAGATTTGGTCGGCGGTGATGAGTATTGCATTTATTCCATTGTATATTAAATATCTTGGTATTGAATCCTATGGATTAATTGGTCTTTTTGGTATGCTTTTAACTTGGCTAGGAATACTTGATTTGGGCATGACTCCTTCATTATCAAGAGAAATGGCCAGATATACCGGGGGAGCACATACAGCAGATTCTATCATCGATTTATTAAGAAGTATAGAATTTATCACTTTAGCCATAGCCTTATTTATTGCTTTAGGTGTTTGGCTGTCTTCTAACTGGTTGGCAAACCACTGGCTTCGAGCAGATAAGTTGCCATCTGATTTGGTAGCAGAAGCATTTTCTATTATGGGACTTGTTACTGCTCTCCGTTTTATAGAAAATATTTATAGGAGCACCATCATTGGATTACAAAAACATGTAGCATATAATGTTGTAAATATTATCATGTCTACCCTACGGGGTCTAGGTGCAGTGGGCGTATTAGTTTGGGTGTCGAATAGTATAAGACTTTATTTTGTATGGCAAGGAGTTATTTCATTATTAACACTAATTACTTTGGCTACAATTACCTATTACTACTTACCAAAAACCACACGAAAAGCTAGATTTTCATTGCAAGCTTTAAGGGGTGTAGGTAAATTTGCTGGTGGTGTTTTGGGTATTTCATTGCTTTCATTGATGCTTACGCAGATAGATAAACTGCTACTCTCCAGGTTACTTTCACTCACTGAGTATGGATATTATACCTTAGCATCCGTTTCTGCTGCTTCTTTGTTTTTGATTATTGGACCAATCTCTCAAGCATGGGCACCTAAATTGACTGAGTTGCAGGCAGTTAATGAAAATCAAAAGCTGATCGACAAATACCATCAAGGTGCTCAACTTATTTCAGTATTTATGGGGTCAGCAGCTATGATGTTTGTTTTTTTTGGAGAAACGATATTATTTGTTTGGACAAAAGATGCAGCGTTAGCTAAAAAAACTTCAGTTGTATTCCGTTTATTATCAATTGGGAATTTATTAAATGGATTAAATACAATACCCTACCTTTTGCAGATGGCATATGGGTGGACATCCCTTATTACCAAAATTAATATAATAGCTGTTTTAGTAATTATACCTGTATTAATTTTAGTAACTCCAATTATGGGTACATTAGGTGCAGCAAGTGCTTGGGTATTTCTAAATGCAGGGTATATATTAATTGGAGTTCATTTTATGTATAGGCGGTTACTTGGTAATCAAAAATGGATATGGTTTCGTGAAGATCTTTTTATACCAATACTTTCAGCAGCACTCACTGCAGCTATGCTTTCTCTGCTAATGCCTGATAAGCTAACTCTTCAAATGAAGTTTGTATATCTATTTGTTTCAGGGATGATAGTTTTTGTTGCAGCATCATTTTCATCTTTCTATATGCGGAATAGTATCTATTTTCTATTTCGATATATAAATCAATTTCTAATTCGTAAAGATGATTTGCAAAACCCGGCAAAATAGCTTGTTGAACGTGTTATTTCAGTGATTATAATTTAAAGTAATGAAGTTGCCAAAGTTAACAGTAGTAATTCCAACACGGGAAAGAGCCGACACTCTTTTCTATACTTTGCAAACCGTAATTGAGCAGGAGTACGAAAATTTGGAGATAATAGTTAGTGATAATGCAAGTTTGGATGATACTAAGGTGGTTGTTGAAAAATTTTTCGATCACAGGTTGAAATATATTAATACTAGCAAACGTGTTGGAATGTCTGAAAATTGGGAATTTGCTTTACAACATGTGACCGGCGATTTTGTAATGTATTTAGGTGATGATGATGGTTTATTGCCTAATGCATGTAGAGATATCGCTACAATATTAGTGACCTCTTCAACGAAAGCAGTAATATGGAGTAAACCTAATTATAATTGGCCTTCAAATTTAGTTTCACCCAATGAAATCAATATAAAAATCTGTTACGATTTAGTTGAAATGGAAAGCAGACTTTTATTAAGAGCAGTAGCAGATGGTAGAACAAGCTATGGACGATTACCCGTTTTATATGCTGGATTTGTTTCTATGGAAACTATAGTAGCTATAAAAAATATAACCGGAAACTTCTTTCATTCCATCACACCTGATGTATATTCTGGAATTGTATTGGCTGATGCATTGCCAAATTATTTATATTCTTTCAGGCCCTTTAGTATAAATGGGGGTTCTGGTCACAGTACTGGAATCGCTACTGTTGCTCATGAACAAAAAGCACAATTATTTTTTACGGAAAACTCAATTAAAATACACCCAAATATCCCAATTATACGTGGAAGCATACAAACCCATGTTGCTGAATCTTTTTTGCAAGCTCAGGAGGTAGGCCTTTTAAGTAATTATAAGTTGAATTACAAAAAAGTTCATAAAAATATATTCAACGAGGTTATGCTACTAGCCGAACCTTTGCGGAGTAATGGTTTACAAATACTTTTAGGCATGCAGCTGAGTTCATCTTTACGCAGACAGGTGGAGGCAGCTATTCGCAATGCAACACAAACTGACACTATATCAGACAATTCTATTGCAACACAAAAGACTATTTCTAATTCAGTTTCCGGATACCTTTTTTTGGATGCCAGCAAATTTTCTGTTCACAATTCTCATGATGCCTGTTTGTTTCTGGGAAATTTATTGGGGCCCTATCAAATGCCAGCAAAAATTATTAAGGCCAATTTGTTTTCTTATGTAATCACTGTTTTGAGAAGGAAACTATCTTTTTATTTACAGAAATATCTGCTGCCTATTTAATTTTTGTAGATCCCTTACTGAATTATTTATTTAAATGAAATTACTTGTTGTTATAGGCACCCGACCAGAAGCTATCAAAATGGCTCCTCTTATCAATAGGCTGGGTATTACAAATGGGATAAACTGTAAAGTTTGCAACACGGGACAACACAAAGATTTACTTAACCCTGTATTAGATTTTTTTAAAACTAGGGTTGACTATTCCTTGGATGTGATGATACCCAACCAAAGTTTGCATCAGTTAACAGCTGCTATTATTTCAAATATCCAGTCTGTATTTGATGATTGTTTGCCAGATTATGTATTGGTACATGGAGATACCACTACCTCCTTTGCAGTTTCCCTAGCAGCCTTTTATTCCGGAATAAAAGTTGCTCACGTAGAGGCAGGACTAAGAACGTTTAACAAGTCCGCTCCTTTTCCAGAAGAGATGAATCGATCTTTAACTGCTAGATTGGCAGATGTACATTTTGCTCCTACACCCTTAGCAGCCCAAAATTTAGCAAAAGAGGGTATTACCCAGCAGGTTGTCGTAACTGGAAATACAGTAATTGATGCTTTATACGATGCCATCCGCCTGATAAATGAAGAGAATGATGAAATTGTTCGACTAAAGCAGACAATCGACTTTTCGAAAAAAATAATTTTATTCACCGGACACCGCAGAGAAAATTTTGGTGCAGGTTTTGAGCAAATTTTTGAGGCACTTAAAGAACTTACCGAAAATCGTGATGATGTGCAAATCGTTTATCCGGTGCATCCGAATCCCAATGTAAAACTACTAGCTGAAAAGTATTTTGCTAACAGTGAAAAAATTAAGTTGATAGCACCCCTGAGTTATGGGCCCTTCACTTGGCTGATGCAGCAATCACATATGATTATGACCGACAGTGGTGGTATTCAGGAAGAAGCCCCCTCTTTGGGTAAACCTGTTCTGGTACTGAGAGAAGTTACCGAGCGACCGGAAGCTGTAGAAGCGGGTACAGTACTAATTGTGGGCACGGATAAAGAAAAAATTAAAGCGCTTACCCTGAGGCTTCTCGATGATACCAATTTCTATCTGGGATTTTCCAGAAAAATAAATCCTTATGGAGATGGTAGGGCGAGTGAGAGGATTATAATTTACCTCAAAGAATTAATGCATCAATCTTTGTGAAAAAATCAATTTTAGTTTTTTCTTATTATAGTAATATGCCCGGTGCCTGCCAAGCTGAGTGGATTGATGATCGAATACAGGCCTTTATTCGCAGAGGATATTCGATAACTATCGTAAGTGCTAGTTGCTGTATTCAACACCAGGACATGCAAATAACGCATGTCAGAATTCCAGCACTAAGCCCGCATGCTGCGGCTTATGAATATGACGAATCGAAAAGGAGAACTTTAGCTACTAAAAAAGGGATTACGTTCAGGTATCTCCAATGTATGTCGATGCTTGATCGGTTTTTGGGAAAAATTCATTTACAATCAGGGGAAGGTCGGTGGAGTTGGTTCATCTCATCTTTATGGATCAGTATATTTAAAATACGGGTAAAAGAATTTGATTTTATTTACACCAGTGGTGGGCCTGCCGGGGCGCACCTGACAGGCATTGTTCTTTCGAAACTTTTTCGCAAAAAACTGCTCTGCGAGTTTCAGGATCCATTAAGTGGTTCGGATATTGGACGAAATAAATTATCAAAATTTGGATTGGCTTTTTTTGAAAAAATCATTATCTCTAATGCTGATTTTACTATTTACTGTACTAAGAATGCCATGGTGGATGCAAAAACCAGGTATCCATCAATAGCAGATAGAATTTCCTTTGTATATCCTGGATCTATAGCTGTTGAGCTATATTTACAGCATGCAAGTATACACAAATCAGAAAAAGTTCATCATGAAAAAATTAATATAACCTATCTGGGTTCTCTATATCTAACCAGAAACCTAGATGCCATGATGGAGGCCTTTCATGAATTGGCTCTAGGAGGAACCCCGGTTACTAATATTGAAGTGAACATTTACGGTAACATGAATGCAGATATCAGAGAAAGAATATTAAATTTCAAATATCCCGGAATTTTTATTATTCATGGTTTAATCAGTAGAGAGGAAGCAATGCAAAGGGCTTTAATGGCCGATGTTTTATTGCTGGTACAAAATATAGACGACAGAAGCATAAATACGATTCCTTTTAAAACTTATGATTATCTCCATACCGGAAAAAGAATTCTGGCGCTTACTTATAGAAATGACGAAATTGACAATATGATGACTACCCATGGACACTGGGTTTGTCAGGCAGATAATATAAAGGGAATCAAAGATATTTTGGTTCAGATGAAAGCAAAATTAGCCGATACAGCTCATCCGGTTGTTATTAGTAAGTACACACCAGACTATGCTGTTAATTCAATGTTGGCATTGTTAGGTGATCAAGTAAAAAATCCGGGTTAAATTTGTCCTTAATTAACTGATAAATGGATACACGCATTCAATCAAAAGATTTAATTGGTCTGGATCTATTGCGATTCTTGTTATCTGTTTCTATTTTAATTGTTCATTTTCCCTTCTTTAGTACCCCATTTATCAATATGGGTGCTGTTGACAAAACAGTTTTACCTTTTGCAGGTTTCTTAAAACTAATATATCAATATGGTGGTCTGGCTGTTGAAACATTTTGGATGATTTCTGGCGTTATCTTTTTTTATTTTTATTTAACTGTTATTCAGGATAAAAAAATTTCATTTATACATTTTATGGGTTTACGCATTTCTAGGCTATATCCCTTACACCTAGTCACACTTATAAGTATCGCTTTTTTACAGTATCTGTATTTTAAAAGATTTGGTACCACATTTATTTATGGCAATAATGATATCCTTCATTTGGTATTAAATATTTTCATGATTAGTTTTTGGAATGCAAAATTCGGGCTCTCTTTTAATGGACCATTTTGGAGTGTTTCTGTTGAGATTTTTGTGTACATGATTTTTTTCTTATTGACTTTTACAGGATTATTTAAAAAAGGGCGAAATATTATCCTTATTGCTCTGCTATTCTTTTGTTTTTATTGTTTGGGAATTATAAGCCCTTTTTATGATTGCCTATTTTATTTTTTTGCAGGCTGCTTATTAGCTCAATTCTTTAATAAAATCCATTTAGGATGGCTAACAGTTATTCTAGGTTTCGCTTTTCTTCTAATAATGGCTAAATACCAGTTACCTGAACTACGGAATAATTTTTATTTTATTAGAATTCTTGATTTAATGATAAAAACTGGTGTATTCACCTTTCTAATAGGGAGTTTTAGTAGAATTTTCTCACGGGTTGATTTTAACTGGAAAAATATTTTGCGTGAAATTGGTAACATGACTTATTCTATTTATATGATTCATGTTTCAATATGCATCCTTATGATCTTATTATTCAATCAACATGGGATTGAATTTTATAATAATAATCTTTTTTTTCTTCTTTACTTAGTTTTTACTTGCTTACTGGGGTATCTTTTTTATAGATTTTTTGAGCTGCCGGTTCAAAACTGGATTAGATTTAAAATAAAAAATCTTTAATTAGTTATTCTTATCATCTTTTTGCATTGAATATATCCCTTATTATAATTAATTATAATGGAGAAAAATTTCTGCCAATATATCTTCCAGATATTGCAAAATGTTGTGAAGAAACAGGAATTTCACTGTTTATAACCGATGATCAATCAACCGATGGTTCTATACAATATCTAAAAGCAGGTCAATATGTATATACCGAAAATGAAAATGAAACGCATGGCTTTTCGGCGAATGTTAATAATGGATTGAAATTTGCTCAATCACAAATGGGGTTTGATTATTTTATAATTGCCAATAATGATTTGAAAATCTCCCAATATTTGTTGCCAACATTGAAAAAGGTGGTAGAAGAAATTTCCAAGCGAGATCCCCGGGTGGGGCTTATCGGTTGTAAGGAAATGTTTCCTAATCAGCAAAATGAATATTCGGCTTATGATTTTGCAGCTTATTTACCTACCCAAATAATAAAAACAACTTCTTTGCCAGGATGTTTCTTCCTAATCAGTAAGCAAGTAGTAGAAGAAGTTGGATATTTTGATGAAGAATACTTTATGTATGGTGAGGATAAT
>JBIINW010000118.1:0-8072 GCA_044337245.1 Sediminibacterium sp.
TTGCAAAACCTTGCAAAAAACGGCAAGCTTTGGCTAATATTTGAGCAATAATTAAAGTAATATCTAAATTTCTATAGCAAATTAGAACAATTTAGGATAGTAGCAGAAAAAATTATTGCAAATTTATTTATCCTGCCTTTTTATGCGGGAATTTGCGTTTTTTTATCAGATTTTCTACTCAACAGGCTGTTTTTATCTGTTACATTCGTTTATTGTAAGCTATTTCTCGTATTCAAAATTCTGGTTTCTCTCACTAACTTTATCCGGAAAAAGCTGCACCTAAACAAAAACCCATTCATTCACATTATATATAGCAATTATTGCAATCAGATTACCTACTCAAAGTATCTTCCCCAAAAAACGCCCACTCTTTCAGCAAAGGATGCTGATGCTCCTTTTTTACAATCGCTTCCATCTCTCGGATAATCTGTGGAAAGCGACCGGCAATATCTTTTTGTTCGGCTGGATCCTTATCTAAATCGAATAACATCCAGGGCTGTGAAGGATTTTTACGCAGGTTTCTTTTTACGCCCTTCCATTTGCCCATGCGAACTGCTAGTTGTCCGCCTGTTTCGGGAAACTCAAAGTATAAAAATGGATGTTGCTGCTGAGCTGCATTTTTCCCAAGTAAAGTAGGCAGCAAAGAAATACCATCAGTTGCCGGTATAGTTTGCTGCGTAAGCGCTGCAAAAGTTGCCATCCAATCGTACTGAACCGAAATATGATCCGACACAGTAGACGCAGGAATATGCCCGGGCCATCGGGCAATCATGGGTACGCGGATACCCCCTTCGAATAATTCACCTTTGGTTCCGCGCAATGCCCCATTGCTATTGAAAAAAGGAGTATTTGCCCCGCCTATATCAAAGGTAGCGCCGTTATCACTGGAAAAAATCACCAGGGTATTGCTATCTAGTTTTCGGTCAGTCAATAGAGCCAGTAGCTTGCCCACCTGGGCATCTAAATACGTAATCATGGCCGCATAGGCAGATAGCGGGTATCGATGGGGCGCATAGCCCTTTTGACCATAATAAGGACGCTCTTCAAAAACACCTTCGTATAATTTGCGCAACGAATCGGGTATCTGCAATGAGAGATGCGGCAATGTATAAGGCAGATATAGAAAGAAGGGTTCCTGGGCATGCTGCTCAATAAATCCCATCGCTTTTTCGGTTAGTTTATCGGGGGCATATGTTTTCTGCTGAAAATATGCAAAAGCACTGTCGGTAGCAGTTATACTATCGATAGACCGATGAACAGTTATTTCATCATTATCTAGCGTATCTTTTTTCCCATTATCCCATAAATGGGTAGGATAGTAATTATGTGCTTGCTTTTGATCGAGGTAGCCATAGGCAACATCAAAGCCGTGGTTATTGGGATTACCAGCATTGTTATTCATACCCAATCCCCACTTGCCGATTATTGCCGTAGCATACCCGGCCTTCTTTAGTAAGTGAGCCACTGTAAAAGTACCGGCGGGTAAGGGCATTTGTCCGCGCTCTGTTGAATCGGCAAATCCACCCAATTCAAAATTTCCTCGAATGGCAGCATGCCCAGAATGTTTACCGGTTAATAGCATACATCGGGAGGGGGCACAAACCGGAGCTCCGGCATAATGCTGCGTAAACCGGATGCCAGCTGCTGCCAGCTGATCGAGATTAGGCGTTTTAATTATTTGCTGACCATAACAACCCAATTCTCCATACCCCAAATCATCCGCATAGATAAAAATGATATTGGGCGAACGCTGAGCCATTACACCAGATGCTATTAGGCAAATACCAAGTGCCAGCAGCCCATTCCGAAAAAATTGCAATAAAATCACTGAGTGGGTTTATTTCATTGAAAATACAGGATTTGGGGAGATGTATAAAATTAATTGGAGGGAGCAATGTTTAGCTGCTCTATATCTACTTGTTAAGACTATGGGTTATTTCTGTGCACGGAAGATTGAAATAGAAAATAGTGGGGGGTACAGCAACCAACCTAATAATTGAGTCAGTTGATGCACAATCAGAGATCAATAAGTAAAATAATACATTAATCTACCCGATGCAACCCCTTATGGCCAAAAGCTTTGTGCATGCGTGCTTTATCAAACATCTTTTCATGATGCGAAATCACAACAGTAGCCACCCCATTGCCAATAAAATTAGTGATGGCCCTGGCTTCCGACATAAATCGATCTACGCCTAACAAAAGTGCCAGTCCTTCAATCGGTATAACCTTTGTAGCCGTTAGGGTAGATGCTAATATAATAAAGCCACTACCCGTAACACCGGCAGCCCCTTTAGAAGTAACCATCAATATACCAATGATGGTGATGATTTGAGAAAAATTCAGGTTGATATCAAATACTTGCGCCAGAAAAATCATGGCCATCGACAAATAGATAGAAGTACCATCTAGGTTAAATGAATAGCCGGCCGGTACAACCAATCCAACCACCGATTTATGGCATCCCATTGCCTCTAGTTTTTCCATAAGCGAAGGCAAACCCGCTTCGGAAGACGAAGTGCCAAGCACAATCAGCAACTCATTTTTTATGTACGCAAGAAAAGCAAGTATGCTAATAGAATAATATTTTAGCAGCCCTCCGAGTATTAAAAAAATAAACAATGCCATGGTTAGATATACGCATAACATCAATTTACCCAAGGGCAGTAAGGAAGCTACTCCGTATTTACCAATTGTATACGCCATTCCGCCAAAAGCCCCCACGGGAGCCAGCTTCATAACCCAGTGCAAGGCTTTAAATACATACGAGGAAGCGATATAGAAATAATGCAGCACTTGCTCTCTGCGCACACTGCGGCTGATAACAATACCTGCTACGATGGCAATAAGCAGCACCTGAATGGTGCTATTATCTTTAAAAAAATCTATCCACGAGATTGAGGCATTACCAGATTTATATTTAGAAATATCAGCTGCTGCTGCCGCCTTGGTGTTGATGCCGGCTCCGGGTTTGAAAATCCAGCCAACTGCCATACCAATAATCAAAGCAATGGTAGTAACTATCTCAAAATAAAGCAAGGCTTTTCCGCCAACTCTGCCCACTTTTTTTAAATCACCCATTCCGGAAATGCCGGTAACCATGGTAATAAAAATAATAGGACCAATAAACCATTTTACCACCTGAATAAAATAGTCGCCCAGTGGTTTCATTTGTACAGCGGCTGCGGGATTAAAATGCCCTAATAGCACGCCCGCTGAAATAGCCAAGAGTACCCAGAAAGTAAGATTCGTAAGAATTTTTTTGGCCATGCTGGGAGAATTTCTGCTATTGTTTAGATTGAATCTGCTCTACCATTTCGGCACATACTTTCATTTCTTGCTCCGTAAGCTGCATCAATCGAAAGGATTCCCCGTCTTTATCCGGATAATTATATACTGTTTGAAATTTAGAAGGTAGTTGTCCGGTTATTTTTTTTATAAAACTCAATGCAATTAAAAAAGTTCCCAAATTAGAAGGATGCGATCCGTCGGTAAAAAACAGGTTCATCTCCGGATGAAGCTCCCTTGTCAACTGCCAGGCATCCCCTACCGGTACCCGAGTGGCTCCGGTGTTGGCAGATAGCTCCTGATAGGCCTGTGTAATAACCGACTGGGTTTCCGGTGTTTTCTGCCGGGCCCAGGTAGTATACAAATAGGGTGTAGCACCCCGCTCGCGAATCAGTTTACAAAACATTGCTCCATAATTCAGTAGACTGTCTTTATGCTCAATAGGCCACATGCTATTATCCTGAATTACCACTACATCGTACTTCTTTTGGGTGATCAGTTCTTTAGAACGCAATCCCCGCAATCCGCGCCAATGTTCACCCAGATGGGCAGCCCCTACGGTTGACTTAGTGCAAATCAATTGCGTTTCCATCCCCTCAGTTAGCAGGTTAATCAACTGAGCCAGATTATTATAATACACATAGCTGTTGCCTACAAAAAATACCCGAATGGTATCGCGCTTTTCAGCAGCTTGCAGTTGGGTGCTGCCCAATATTAAAAAGAACAGCATCCAACTTCTAAGCACTTGCATATAGATAGAAACCTGTTTATTTCCCCTATTCATTAGAATCCGGGATTTTGCACCATATTCGGATTATTCTGCACCTGCGATACCGGAATCGGAAGAATAGTACGAAGCGTGTATTGATTGGTTATCGTGGCATAGGAAATTAAGCGGGAAGCGCCATTTCCGCCAGCATTGATTTTTACAAAATTTGTTTGGGTTCTGTTTAAATCAAACAAACGCTGCCCTTCTAACGCAAACTCCTTTCTTCTTTCTACAATAATACTATCCACAAAAGCAGTAGCCCGAATAGAACCCACCGGAGGGGTAGCTAATAATGAAGCCACATAGGGTCTGGTACTGGAAGCCGTGTCGCGAAGTTTTCTGATTAGGTTAATATCGGTAAGGGATGCAGTCAACTGGTTGGCATCATTATTTGCAATAGCCAACCGTGCCAGTGCCTCTCCGCGAGATAAATACATTTCAGCTACCCGAAGCACTTTGATATTTTCTTGATACGTGCTGATATTTACATACTTGGTACAAAGCGGTACATTGGTTTCTCCACCTAGTGAATTACGATTTCCCAAGGCAACAAAACCTCTGCGCACATCGGTAGCCGTATAAGCATCATATAAACTGCGGAAAGTAGTAAGGGTGGTGCCAGTACTTCTACTGTTCATGCTGGCAATAGTACCCAACAATTCACCATATCCCTGCTGACTAGATAAATAAGCATAAGAATCGGTACCTGGATTATCGTTGGAATTATTAACTACTTCAAAAATAGACTCAATACTGTTTTGTGTACGGAAGTCTTGCACCATAGAACTATACGGATACAGGGTATATTTACCAGAAGCAATTACTTCTGTAGAAGCAGTTACCGCTGTGGCCCAGTCTTCTTTAAAGATGGCAATTCTAGCACGGAGGGCTAATACACTCAAGCGATTCAAACGGGTTCTGAATAAGGCGTTATTTACAGTTCCGCTGCTGATTACGCCTCCACTAACGGGCATGCGCTTTATGGCTTCTTCTATATCCTTATCAATTTGTGCATATACTTCTGCAGCTGTATTACGGGCAGGAAATACTACGTCTTCGATGGTGGTAATTGCCTTTAAAACCAATGGCACACAAAGGTGAGAACCATTCGCAGTAAATTTTAATGGGCGACCAAAGAATTTGGCCAAATCAAAATATACCAACGCTCTTACTGCATAGGCTTCTCCCACCAATTGCAGCGCTTCTTCCTGCTCTAAAGCGGTGGCAACTTTTTTAATACTTTCCTCATTGGCAATAATCGCATTGGCATTGGTAACTACCTGATACATCTGATTCCACATACGGCTTACATTGGCATCCGTAGCAGTATGCGTTAAGGTATTCATACCGGTATATCGATTACCCGTTCTAACGCTTCTTGTTAAATTGTCAGATATTACTTCTGGAATTACCATAGCATCTCTTCCATAATAACTGTACGATTGCATCAGTGAATACAATCCGTTTACGGCAGCGCGGGAGGTGGATACCTGAGAAAACACATCCGTAGTTAACACGCTTTGCTGTGGCTTCACTTCCAGGAAATCTTTATTACAAGCAACCAACAAACAGCCGGCAAAAATTATTAATAATGACTTTTTCATATTCTTCATTTTTTCTGGAATTATAAATTGATATCGATACCTAACAATACGGTTCTGAATACCGGCGGACGCTGAGACAATACCCCGTCTACAGAAACTTCCGGATCGGTATTAAATCGCTTGTCTTTGGTGATGGTGAATAAATTTTGTGCGCGCATATAAATTCGGGCAGTATTAATTTTCCATTTAGACAGCATCTTGGGAGCAATGGTATACGATAAGGTAACATCCCTTAAACGTACATAGCTACCATTATATAAAAAGCGACTACTTTCTGGACTGCTCCCAGCTGTAGGCCCCAGGAATATCGGCTTAGGCACATCGGTTTTTTGTCCCACCGTTGTCCAGCGTCTTTCATATTCATATCTGCTTAAGCCATTGCTTTGATCGGAGAATCCCAGATTGGCATCTGTTTTCTGCAAGTAGCCATATTCATCATAAATAGTATTTCCCCAGAATGCATAGATCTGAAAGCTAAGTCCAATGCCATGATAAGTAAAGGAGTTGGTAAGTCCACCATAAAACTTAGGAGAAGCAGATCCAAAAGCTTGCCGAGGTAATGCGGTAGTAAACACATTAGTGGTACTATCTTTTGCAGCATTTGTGAACCATTGTTGTTCGCCATTATCTGGATTTACACCCGCATAGGCCCTTTGGAAATGGGTATAAAAATCATAGCCCACTCTACGCAAATAGCTGCCAGAAGGATAAGAAGGATCCAGTTCCGTTACCCGATTACGGTTCGTAGTAATATTAAAATCGGTAGTCCATTTTAATCCACGAGCAGTTGTTGGTGCTATGTTTATAGACGAAAGCGTTAATTCCATACCACTATTGCGCATGGCACCACTATTTACTGTAATGCTGGTTACACCATTTACACTGGGTATTGGCTGACTGATTAATAAATTACTACTAAGGCGGTTATAATATTCGATGGATCCCGAAAAGCGGCCTTTCGCCAGCGAGAAATCAAGCCCTATGTTAAAGGGAATATTTTTTTCCCAAGTAAGGTTATCATTGGCCAACTGAGAAAGGGTTAAGCCAGAACGGAAATCGTAGTCACTACCTGCAGAATACAATCCCTGCGATTCGAAGTTATCAATACCCTGATTACCGGTATATCCATAGCTGGCTCTTATCCGTAATTCTTTCACCCAATCTACTTTAAAGAATTTTTCATTGCTGATATTCCAGCCCGCACCAATCGACCAGAATACGGCTGATTGAAAATTCTTGGCAAAGCGAGAAGAAGCATCCTCACGAATAGATCCTGATACAAAGAAGCGATCGTTATAGCTATAATTACCATTTAAAAATTTACTCATTATGCGATTACCGGTTTCTGTTCCTGTAGTTAATACAGGATTAGAACCACCAGCAGGCGTATTGGTACCCGGAGCAATTCCGTTTACTTCAATGTCGATATCCACATCTGTTCTACTCTGCTGCTCGATACCGGCAAAAAGTTCCAGATCATGATCGTCTTTAATAGTGGTTTTATACCGAACGATATTGGTGTTTATCCAGTTAACAATATCCTGCGAATAGTTGCTGATAACACCCCCTGCAGCCACATTGGCATTTCCCACTCGGGAATCGTAGTAAATACTTCTAAACGCGTGGTTGAAATCTAATGCATAATTTCCTTCAAAAGTGAGGCCTTTGGCTAAACGAATGGTAGGACTCAATACCGCTGAAATATTATAGGTTTTCGCATTCCGCTTGGTGGTTTCTAAAACGGCAACCGGATTGTATCCGCTATTGTAACCGAGCTCGTAGGTTACCCCATCACTCTTATATACAGGCAACCAGGGAGCCAAGCGATACATGGCGCGGACTGGGTTTCCAAAGAAACTACCGCCCAAAAAGTTACTGGTTCGCTGATAGCTTCCGCTGATTCCTCCTTTGATAGTTATGCTCTTGGCAATTTCAGAGTTTATGTTTACCCGATACGTGGCTTTATCGTAGTCGATATTTTTAGTAGGGGCATCCGATTTATAATAGCTTCCAGATAAGAAATAAGTGGTTTTATCACTTCCTCCACTGGCGTTCAGGTTATACTGTGAGTAGTTACCCTGACGAAGTACTTTATCAAACCAATCGGTATTTATGGTTGGGTCCACACTATTAGCAGCCAACAAAGAATCGAAAGAACTGGCTCTGTTGCCGGCATTTACCCAACCCTCTTTATAATATTGTAAATATTGGGGGGTGGTAAGTGTTTTTTGTTCTTCCCGAATGGTATTGCTGGTTACTCCGCGCTGATAAATTAATCCCAGTTTGGTTTTTCCTGCCTTCCCTTTTTTGGTGGTGATTAATATTACCCCGTTGGCACCTCGTGAACCATATAAAGAAGTAGCACTGGCATCTTTCAATACCGTAAGATTTTCAATATCGTTGGCGTTCAA
>JBIINW010000119.1:0-8044 GCA_044337245.1 Sediminibacterium sp.
TGCGTTTGAATGGGGTATTTCGTTCACCGATGAACAATTCCCAGCCGGGCTTGGCAAAGGAGTATGCAGCCAGTGCCGATATGCCGATTAGTGAAACGGCGGGAATCGGATTGATATTAACGCGTCAGAACATTGGTATTTTAAATCAAACGCTGTTTAACTTTTCATATGCCTACGGGATGGCGTTTAAGAGTGGTATGAAATTGCGATTTGGGATAGGGGCAGGATTTAGGAATACCCGAGTGGTAGAGAATTCGAATGCGGGGGGCCAGATAATCGGCGATCCGGGCGACCCTACGATACTGGCGTATAACAGCGTACCGCCCTCGTTTTTTAGTAGCTTTGGGCTAACCTTGTATACGGATAAACTGGAAGTTCAGCTGGTAGCGCCGAACTTAACGGCGAAAATGCAGAACAAAACCTTACAAACGCTGGATTATGTGATGATGCAGGGAGGCTTGGGCTATAAGTTGAGCATGGGTGGCGGCAAGTTGCTGGGTCCGGGATCATATGCCAAAATATTTGCAGGAGCGATTATGTATAAAGAAACAGGGATGCTGATACAGGGAGGGTTTCAGGTGAATGCGAATAATTTGTTGTCGGCTAATTTTATCTATAATACCAATGGGATTATGACGGTTGGGGTAGGGGTACCGATAGAGAGTACGGCGCAGATTAACTTAAATTATTCGGTAGGTGGCCTGTATTCGAATGCGATATACGGGGGATCGGGATTGGCGGAGATACATTTTGTATATCGTTTTAAAAAGCGTTCGTAGAAATAAACAAGTAAAATAAAAACAAACATAGAATCATTAAAAATCGAGATATGAAAAACGGGGAAACACCTGCAAAAAAAAGGAAGTTTGATGTGTTCAACTTTTTCTACAGTATAGGAGCTGTGGTAATTTTGATTGGGGTAATCGCGAAGTTTTTGGAGTGGAAACTACAAGATCCATTGCTATTAACCGGCTTGGGTGTGGAGGCATTGGTATTTACCATGTCGGCCATCCAGTATAAGGATGATAAGGTGGAGAAAGTGTACCACTGGGATCGGTTATTTCCAGAGCTGGTAGATGCACCGGATGGAGAGCCAGTAAATGTGAGCAGCATGCCGATGATGCAGAAGAATGTAGAGAATTTATCTCGCCAGTACTATCAGGGTATGTCAGACTTTATGGAGCAATTCGAGAGCCTGAACTACGGAATTGTACAAGGCAGCAGCAAATACCAGGAGTCGCTGGAGATGATGTCGAAGAACCTGTCGGAATCTACCAAAGCGTTTTCTGATTTCAAGGTGAATGTGATGCGGGTATCGGCATCGTTTATCGAGTTGCATGAGATTAGTGAAGATATCCGTGAGTTGCAGATTAACCTGCAGAAGATGGCCGCGATATCGGTAATTTCATCGGATAAGATGAACCTGTTCCAAGAACAACTAGAAGGCTTAAACAGTGCAATCTATCGCTTCAATAATGTGTCGAACAGTATAATTAACACATTCAAACAAATAGGATAAAACATGGCAGCGATTAATAAAAACAGGTATCGGTTGATCACATTGCTATATGTGATATTCGTTTGTTTGTCGGTTTTGAACATACCTGCAACCCTTTTGGATTCGAATTATTATTCAATCCGTACGTTGGAATATGAAGAAAAATCTCGGCAAGAGCAGGTGAATTTTGCCAACCAATTGATAAGTGATGAAACTGAAAAATTGGCAAATGATTCCGCTAAAACTTATTTAGCCATACAAGATCGTATCCACAAAACATACGAAATGATGGACAAATTTGATCAGGAAATTCAGAAAAAACTGGCCGATCAAAAAACAGATGTTTATCAGGAATTCAATAGTACCCGACGAATGGAAGAAATCTTTTTGGAGAAAGAAGGTGCTGATAAAAAAGAAAATATTGAAAAGGTATATGATGAGTTATTCGAACTGGTTAAGTATTTAGGTGGCCAGCCCTTACAGATTGATTCCTCTATTAAAACCTTGGTTCCTGTAAAAGATATTATTACCACTCGAACTAAAAAAGAAGTTGAGTGGAAGCGTTATTTGTTTCTCCATAAACCCGTGGCAGTAAGCTATTTTCACATTAAACGTATCAAATTGCTATTACTGGATGTTGAGAATATTTATCAACTGGCTGCGCTAAAAACCATTGGATATGTGCCAGCATTTTATTCCGTGCAAAATAATACTACGGTTTTATTTAAGCAGGGTGAAATGAGTAAGGTATTAGATGCCCAAAAACAGGCCGACATGATGAAGCGCCTGAAAGAAGAAGTGAATAAAAACACCAGTAATGCCTCTTCCGAAATTGCCACCAACGACGAGTTAACCAAACGACTTCGAAATGCGCTTCAAAATGAAAACTTTTATGTGGGCATTAAGAACCAGATTCTTAAAAGCTTGAATTATAGTGCTTCAGGCGATTTTAGCATTGAAGTTACCCCTGATAACACATCATTACTTAGTAAAACGGCTAATGACTATTATTTAAGTTTCAAAAAACCTGGCGTTTATACCGTTAAATTTATGGATAAGCGTGGTGGAGGTAAAAAACCATTGTTTGATAAGAAAGTTGAAGTGTCTATTCTTCCGAATCCGTTGATAAAACTGAACACGGAAAACATGACCAACAACATCATCAATGTGAAAGACTTGTTGAGTGCCAACCGATTGATTGCCTATATGGGAGCTGCGATGTTTAAAAACTTCCCGGGACGAATCAATGGATATCAGGTGATTAAGATAGGAACTGATGGAAAAAAGCAAACGGTATATAATTATGGCGATGTATTTCAGCCAGCATCCCAAGGTTTGATTGGTTCACTAAAACAGGGAGATATTGTAATGTTTGATATGATACAAATCTCCATGTTTGATGGAACCACGAGAACTGCCAATCCTATGACATTTAAAATTGTTGAATGATGATTAGGTACATATTGATAGCAGCCGTCTGGTGTTTGTTTGCCCAAGGGGTAAATGGACAAGCCGTGATAGGCCCCAAATTTAATACTCCCTGCACAGGTACCACATTTGGTTTGGTTCCGGTGAATGGAAATGGAGATGTGGTGCCAGCGAATACTAGATATTCGTGGGCGGCTCCTACAATGCCCGCCGGACTAACCGGAGGAGTGGCAGCAACGCTTCAGTCTAGTATTAATGGAACGTTGGTGAATTCTACCAATAATTCTCTGCAGGCAGTTTATAATGTTGTACCAACTACAGCAGCGGGTGTTCAAAATGGGGCTACGTTTACCGTTACTGTAAATGTATTGCCCTACGCAAAAGCATCTGATATTAAAGTAATTCCTTCCAATCCTAAAGTGTGCTCAGGATTATCTACTTCGCTGGGATGTGCGTTGAGTAGTTCAAGTACAATTGTACCCACCACCGAAATTTTTACCTGGTACAGTGATGCAGCTTTAAATAATACAATTAGTAACGGAAATTCCTACACTACTCCGGTGCTTTCGAATAATACAACTTACTATATTACAGTAAGCGGTGCCAATGCATGTGCGAATACTGTGGCTACTGCATTTAGTTTTACCGTAAATGTAGATGGTATAGCTCCGGAAGTAAGTCAACCCCCTAGTCAGGTAGTATGTGCGGGTGGTTCAACCAATATGGTTGCTTTTACTTCTGCGGCAACTGTATATAATGCGGGTGTGGTGTATAACTGGACCAACAGCACCACTTCAATTGGATTGGCAGCTGCCGGTTCTGGAACCATCACTTCATTTAATCCGGTTAATACAGGTTCAGAAATCGTTACAGCAACCATTATTGTAACCCCCTTTACTGCCTCGGGTAGCTATGCTTGTTCGGGAAATCCCAAAACCTTTACCATTAAAGTGGTGCCCATACCTTTTGTGGCCCCTCAAACATTGGTGGTATGTAGTGGTTCAACAATTAATTTTACGGTAGTGGGTGTACCAGATGGAACTACCTATTCTTGGACGCCCGTTTCTATCCCGGCCGGAATTACCGGTGCCGATCCAGTGCCAACCCCAAGAAACTCTTTCAATCCTACGCTCATTAATTCTACTTTGGCTCCCATCAACGTAGAGTTTATTGTAACCCCGCGAACGGGCAGTAATTTGTGTGCGGGTAATACCTTTAGAATTACGGTTACTGTAAAACCTCGCCCCGTAGTTACCGATAAGGTTACCGCTTCGTGCAGCGGATCTACCTTTGCGGTTAGCCCTACCGATGTTCCCGAATCTACTTTCTATACTTGGGGAGTGCCGGCAGTAATTTCCGGTAGTATTTCGGGAAGTAACTCGCAAGCTTCTCAACAATATTTTGTGGGGCAAGTATTAACCAATAATGGAAATACCCCCGCTGTTATTCAGTACCTGGCTGTTCCAATCACATCTGGTTGTACCGGTAATCCTTTCTCTGTATTGGTTACCGTTAATCCCAAGCCGGTATTAGATAATAGTGCATCTAAATCGGTATGTAACAATTCCCTGTTTACTTTCACCCCCACTACCAATGTGGCAGCTACCAGTATAGAATGGGTAAGAGATTTAGTAGCAAATATTACCAATCCTGCTTCTAACGGAACAGGAGCCATTAGTGAAACTCTGGTGAATGTTAGTAATAATACCGAACTGGTAGCCTATGCATTTACATTAACTGCCAATAGTTGTTCTTATAATCAAGAGCTGTTAGTTTCTGTTCGGCCTACGCTGAGTTTGGCTTCTGACTTAACCAAAATAACCTGCAGTAAAGATCCTTTCTATTATATCGGTGTTAGTACAGCCAGTGGAACCATCTTAAGCTGGACCCGCACGGCTGTTGCTGGAATTTCTAATCCAACGGCTGCTGGAGTTAACATACCGGTGAGTGAAGTGCTGGTGAATACTACCGCTTCGCCCATCGATGTAACGTATCGCTATCAAAATCAATTGGGTACTTGTTCTGATATCACCAATGTGGTAGTTACGGTTAATCCGCTACCTGCCGTTAATGTAGTAACCGATAAAATCTATTGTAGTGGGGTTACGGTATTGATTCCTTTATCTGGTTCTTCTGTATCGGGCACCGATTACAATTGGGAAAGTACCAATGTTAATATTGGATTACCCAATGCAGGTAGTGGTGATATTTCATTCGTAGCTAATAATACTTCTTATGTGCCCATTAAAAGTAATTTGATCATTACCCCAATGGCCAATGGATGCATGGGTACACCGGTTGACTTTACTATTACGGTTAATCCAACACCTACCCTTACTTCCGACTTTATCTTGCCTCCTATATGCAGTGGTTCAATACAAACCTATACCCCAACCAGTTTCATTACTAATAGCGTATTTAACTGGAGTCGTGCTACCGTGCAGGGTATCGATAACCCCGGTACAAATGGAATTGGTGTAGTGAATGAACAGTTAATCAATAGTTCAAATGTACCCTTGGTAGTAACCTATAATTATCTATTAACTGCCAGTGGTTGTAGCAGTCCATTATTACCAGTATATGCAACTGTAAACCCAACGCCGGCTATGTTTAATCCGGGTGATCAAACGGCTTGCAACAATGCACTCAAGATTATCAATTTTACTGGTTCTGTAATAAGTGGTACTGAGTATTTATGGACGAGTAGTAACCCTGCTATTGGAGCACCTTTGCAGGGAAGTGGCGATATGTATTTTGTGGCTACCAACCCAACCAATTCAGCTATTTCCTCTACCATAACAGTTTATCCAAAAGCCAATGGCTGTTCAGGTACAACCATTACCTTTAAGCAAGTTGTAAATACTGCACTGGTACTAAGCAGTGCCCTTACACCACCGGATGTTTGTAGCAATACGCCGTTCCAATATACCCCCAGCTCTTCTGTGCCGAATGTATTGTTCAGCTGGAATCGGAATATAACACCCGGTATTTCTAATGTACCAACCTCCGGATCGGGCTCAATTCTCGAGACGCTGGTAAATTCTACTTCCAGTGCCGTTAAAGTAACCTATGAATACAGCTTGATTAGTCAGGATGGTTGTAGCAACTCACAAAATGTAGTGGTAAGTATTAATCCGGCGCTGGTAATCAGCAATGCGGCTGGCAATTACGAAATTTGCAGTGGTAGTGCATTCAAGTTTGAGCCCAATGCGAATATTACCAATGTTCCTTATTTATGGACCCGCGACATTATCCCCGGCATTAGTAATGTAACCGGAACAGGAACCGGAAATATTGATGAGGTATTAAATAACACAACCGATGCACCTATAGAAGTTCAATATATCTATCGCATTGGTCAAGCTGTTGCCTGTGCCAGCGATCAGGCAGTAAAAGTTATGGTTAAACCTCTTCCCAAATTAACCGGAAGCAAATCTATCCAGGTTTGCAGTAATGCCCCGGTTGCCTATACGCCCATTGGAAACATTCCCGGAACCAATTTTAACTGGACTAGAGCTGTGGTACCCGGTATTTCAAATCCGGCAGGAGCAGGGGTTGTGGGTATCCCTGAAATTTTATTAAATACCACAAGCGGTAATGTTCCCGTAGTGTATAAATACGAAATGACCAACTACAATGGTTGTATTAATACCGAAGATTTGCAGGTTATTGTTAAGCCTATTCCTGTGGTAGCATTAATTTCTCCTGATCAGTCGCTTTGTGCAGGAGATACAACAAAAGCACTTGTGTTCTCTAGTACTTTACCTGGTACCATCTTCAACTGGGTGAATACTCAGCCGGCTATTGGATTGGCAGCGTCTGGAACTGGTAATATTGCTGCCTTTAAAGTATCTAATAATTCCAGCGGACAATTGATTGCGCAAATTCGGGTAACCCCTAATTTTAATGGTTGTGATGGTAATACTACATTGGTGCAAAATATCATCGTAAATCGTGCCATCTCTGGAAGCTTTATCGAATCTGCTCCTAGTGTTGCCTGCCCCGGCATACCGGTAGGTCCCTTGGTTGCCAGTGTGCCATTGGGTGGAGATGGATCAACTTATGTGTTCCAGTGGCAATCTTCAAATGACGGAATTACTTTCACAGATATGCCCGGTTTTATTACCCGTCAAATTATTGATGCGCCTATCAGCAATAATAAATGGTACAGAATGCGCACGGTATCGCTGGGCTGTTCGGCATTAACCAATGCAGTGAAGGTTGAAATTAAAGAAAAACCAAAATTCCGGTTAGACAATAAGGATAATTATACCGTAAGTATCGGTAATAGTACGCAAGTAGTTCTAGTAGATACCGGGAAAAGTCGTATATCTTCTGTTTTATGGACTCCCCCAACGGATATCAGCAGTGTGAGATCTTTTGCACCCTTCTTGTCGCCTAAAACCAATACTACCTATAGAGTAGTTGGTACCTCTGTAGACGGCTGTTTATCCGATACTGGACGAGTGAATATAACGGTGATCAATGGATTCTTAATTTACCCGAATAATGTGCTTACCCCGAATGGTGATGGATACAACGATACCTGGAAGATTAAGAATATTGAGTTCTATCCGAAGAATAACATTAAAGTATACAATGCTAATGGAATTTTAGTTTATACGGAGGAAGGCTATAAGGGCACCTGGAATGGAACAAAAATGGATGGAATTGTTAAATTAACCACCGGTACATATTACTATGTAATAAATATAAATGAGGGTGAGGCAATTATTAAAGGGTTTATAACGTTGTTAAATTAATAGAAAAACTAATATTAAACATAATAAAAAATTTTAATTTGTTTGCTGGAATCTTGAATACAATAAACAACCTTACGTACTGATAATCAAATGAATAGGATAATAATACTCTTTGGAATAGTTATGATGACGCATACACTCGTATGGGGTCAGAATAATTTTTTCAGTTCGAGCGTTTTTGAGAATAAGGTGGTATTTAACCCTTCTCAGTCAGGAATGGGCGAGGGGCTGCGTTTGAATGGGGTATTTCGTTCACCGATGAACAATTCCCAGCCGGGCTTGGCAAAGGAGTATGCAGCCAGTGCCGATATGCCGATTAGTGAAACGGCGGGAATCGGATTGATATTAACGCGTC
>JBIINW010000120.1:0-8043 GCA_044337245.1 Sediminibacterium sp.
GTCCCCGGCATCATTTTTAAATCCGAGTGCAGTGTAGGGTGTGAGCTTATAATAAGTACCCACCGAAGCATTTAGTGTAAACTTATCGGCCAATACATAACTGAGGGATAGGCGGGGAGAGAGGGTTTTTAAAGGATCTCGACCCGAAACCGTAAACGAATTCATATCCGTTCTAACACCCAGATTTACCCCTAAGCGGTTATCGAAAAAGCGTTTGCCCGTTTGAAAAAATCCTCCCCATTTGGCCAACTTAAAATCAGTACTGTATTGAAAAGTAACCGCAGGTTGTATCAACACTCCGGCATTGTCATTAATGGCAGGACGAATAATTTGAAAGGTTTGATTAGAATAATCTACCAATTCAGCTTGCACCCCAAAGCTGTATTTCCATCCGGCGATATTTTTATTAATATCAAACCGTAATTTGTTCTCCGTTTCGCGGGAGGTATAATTTAGCGTTTTCTGGCCTTTATCCGGACCTAAATTATTCTCATACTTTTCTGCAATATTATCTAACTGATTTCGGCTGATGGCTAAGTTCCAGTATCCATTATTCATCAATCGGCGTATGCTGGCACCCACGGTATAATTCCACTGATTGATGCCCGGATTGCTATTGAGTGCGTAGAGTTTTTCTGGTGTTGCTTTTCTAGGTGCCGCAAAACTAAATTCATCAATGGCGCCAACCCCCAATAAAGTAAGGGTGGTTTTTTTATCAATTCGGTGATTCACCTTGTATTGGAAATCCCAAAAATTAGGACGAATCGGTAAATCAATCAGTTTAAATAACACCTGCAAATAACTCCTTCGTGCGGAAGCTAAAAAAGTAGTTCTGCCATCTTTACTAAGAGGACCATCAAATGTAGCCGCCAATTCGGTAGCACTTAATCGGATATTCCCTTGCAATCTGTTTTCATTCCCCTTTTTCTGTTTGAACTCAAAAACGGAGGAAAGGGCATTGCCATATCGGGCATCAAAAGCCGAGGAACTTAGTTTAACTTCTTCCAGAAAACTTACGTTCAGCATACCGGCAGGGCCACCAGCACTTCCCTGGGTAGAGAAGTGGTTGATAACCGGTACCTCAATGCCATCTAAAAAATATACATTCTCGTTGGGCGCACCCCCCCGAATTATAATATCGTTCCGAAACCCTACCGCTGAACCACCAGTTCCTCCTACACCAGGCAAAGCCTGAATTACCCTCGAAATATCAAAGTTACCGCCCGGATTACTCTTGATTTCTTCAGTTGTTAACCGTTGTACACTCAGCGGGGTTTCCAGAGTTGCCGCACGGGCTGATTTTCTATTACCACTTACAACCGTTACTCCCTGCAGGGCAACCACCTGTGCATCTAATTCCAACGCAAAGTTGTTTTCGTTTCCGCTAGAGATTGGAACATTGTATAAAGTCTTCTTCTCGTACCCAGTTGCAGATATAATTATTGAATAGGCACCCACCGGAACTCCCGATATACGAAAAAGACCCAATGAATCAGAATTAGCTGCCTTTTTGGTACCTACAATTTGAATGGAAGCACCGGAAATGGGTTGTTGAGATACCCTGTCAATTACGTTACCCGAAACAATTCCGGTAGATTGTGCCGCAATTTGCAGGCTGAACAATAAAGCACCTATCAAAAAACTAAAATATCTCATATATGTTCCGGCTTTATCTACATAAACAAACCATCTTGTTGAATGTTTAGTTATTTTCAGACATTTTTTATTCAACTTGTTAACAGATAAGAAATTACGGGTAGCAATTTTTATATTTACCAACATAAACCCCCTGTATGAATAGATTTCTCCTGCTAAGTGTAAGTCTCCTGATTGGTTTTTCAACCAGCGCACAAAAAAAGCCATTAGACCATTCCGTGTATGATGGATGGCAAAGTATTGGTGAAAAAGCCATCAGTAACCATGGAAAATATGTGGTTTACACCGTTACGCCCCAGGAAGGGGACGCCATGCTTTATCTGAAAGAATCGAATGGCAAAGTGGTGTTAACCATTCCCAGAGGATATACAGCAGCCTTCTCTCCGGATAATTTGATGATGGTATGTAAAATTCGCTCCCCCTTTGCGGCTACCCGTGATGCCAAAATAAAAAAGAAAAAGCCCGAAGAAATGCCTAAGGACAGTCTGGCAATTTTTAATCTGACTACTCAGCAACTAACAAAAATTGCCCAAGTGAAGCAATACCGCTTTCCCGAAGAAGGGGGCGGAGGATGGTTAGCTTATTGGCTGGAAAAACCATTACCCGTTACTTCACCGGCAATAGCAACTCCCGACTCATTAACCCGATTGAATAAATTAATACAATTAGCCGACAGCTTATCCAGAGCCGCAGATAGTGTTCGTAAAAAAGCAAACGATGTTACTACTTTAGGGCTTTCGGTGCTAAAACCCGCCACTTCGCCAAGAGGGAATGGCAACAACAATGCCGAACCAATTGAAGAAGGTACTGAACTCGTTTTATCCAATTATCTAACAGGTAAAGAATTCCGCTATCCCCTGGTAGCTGAATGGATGTTCAGCAAAAAAGGAAATAGTTTACTCTACGAGAAAACCCGAAAAAATAGTGATGCGAAAACGAAAAACTCCATTCACCTGGTTAACCTGAATTCGCTAAACGACCAAACCATACTTACCGGTTTCAATGATTCCAAATCGTATATAATGGATGAAGAAGGCAATCAAATAGCTTTTGTTGTTGAAAAAGACAGTAGTGCCAAAGCCCTGCAGAAATTTTATCAATTGTACCATTTTAAATCGGGTAACGACAGTGCCCAATTGATTGCCACCCGAAATACACCAGGTATGCCTGCCGGATACATAATTGCCGAATCTGCCGTTTCACGCAACGATCAACCCTTCCGCAGAATGGGGGGCGATAATATGTTTTTCAGCAAATCGGGTAAGCAATTATTCTTTGGTACCGCATTGCAACTTCCTCCTAAAGACACTTCCTTACCCGAATTCGAAAGGGTAAGTGTGGATGTATGGCACTATAACGACGACCAGATACAACCAGCCCAATTGAGAAGTTTATCAACTGACCTCAATCGTTCGTTTTTAGCTCGATATGATTTTTCTACCAAACAAGTGATTCCCCTTGGAAATACAGCCTTAAGAACCCTGTGGCCAACAGCAGAAGGGGAGGGCAATCATTTTTATGCCTCCTGCGACACCGGTAAAAGAATCGCCTCCCAATGGCAGGGATATGTGCTGAACGATTTATATCGGGTTAATCCCCAAACCGGCAATAGCACACTGATTGAAAAAAACGTGAAAGGCAGCTTGATTAGTCCTTCCGTTGCTGGCGATAAACTGGTTTGGTACAACGAAACTAAAAAAACCTATTATCACTACGATGCCCTTACCGGAAAAACAAATGCCTTCGCAAAAGACATTCCTTATCCACTCTACGATGAAGAAAATGATTTGCCCGACGATCCCAATGCAGAAGGCTGGATTAAGTGGACCACCAACGACCAATATTTATTGTTGTACGACAAATACGATATCTGGAAAGTAGATCCCAGTGGAAAAGAAAAGTCAGTTTGCCTTACCAAAGGTCGTTCGCAAAAGATTCAATATCGCTTTATCGCTACCGATCGGGATGAAAAGTTTTTTAGTGAGAATGCTTTGTTACTATTGAGAATTTTTGATGAAAAAGATAAGAGCAGCGGACTGGCAACCTTATCACTGGCTACTTTGCAAACAAAAGAATTAATCAAAGAGCCTGTGTCTGTAAGCCCTTCCGTGGTGAAGGCGAAAAATGCATCTGTTTATTTATTTACAAAAGAAACTTTTCAACAGTCACCCGATGTATATACATTACAGGAGGGCAGTGTACAAGAAAGACTGAGTGAAATCAATTCACAACAACAACAATACAATTGGGGAACGGCCAGTCTGTTCAAATGGAAAGCGTATACGGGAAAAGAAACCGAAGGGATTTTGTATAAGCCCGAAAATTTTGATCCCACCAAAAAGTATCCGATGATTGTGTATTTCTATGAGAGAAATAGCAATACGCTGCATAATTATTTGGCTCCATCACCTACTCCTTCGCGGTTAAATATTCCCTTCTTTGTGAGCCGTGGCTATGTGGTATTTGTTCCGGATATCTGGTACAAAACCGGCTATCCCGGTCAGGGCGGTTACGACTATATTATGAGTGGCACCAGAGCTGTAGTAAAAGAGGGTTATGTAGATAGCACGCGCTTGGGCCTGCAGGGACAAAGCTGGGGAGGATTTCAGATTGTTTACCTGATTACTAAAACCAATTTGTTTAAAGCTGCTTGGGCGGGTGCTCCGGTGGCTAATATGACGAGTGCCTATGGCGGTGTTCGCTGGGGACCGGGGATTGTTCGTCAGTTTCAGTATGAAAAATCACAGTCCCGCATTGGGGCTACCCTCTGGGAAAAACCGGAATTATATATTAAAAATTCAGCCCTGTTTTCCCTGCCAAAAGTTACTACCCCGTTGGTTATAATGGCCAATGATGCAGATGATGCCGTACCCTGGTATCAAGGTATAGAAATGTATGCTGGCATGCGTCGTTTGGGCAAAAAAGTTTGGATGTTAAACTACAATAATGAGGTACATAACCTCGCCGAAAGAAAGAACCGGAAAGACATTCAAATTCGCGAACAGCAATTCTTCGATTATCTTCTCAAAGGGGATGCACCCGCTAAATGGATTAAAGACGGTGTTCCAGCGATTATGAAGGGTAGAGATTGGGGACTCGGCTATTAATAAGCAATCAGAAAAGTATTGAAATGGATTTGCCCGCTGGTTTAATCTATTTCAATACTTTTTATGTGTCTCTTCTCGGCATATAGCCAACCATAACCCAGCACCATTGCCAGCAAAGAAGCTACGAGCACCGACATTTTAGCGATATCTTCCGTTACTGCATCGGAAAAAGCCAGGGCAGAAATAAAAATACTCATGGTAAATCCTATACCCGCTAACATGCCGGCACCAATCAATTTATGCCAGTTTACCCCTTGAGGTAATTGCGCCCATTTTTTGGAGATTAAAAAGTAGCAGGATAAAAATATCCCCAGTGGTTTTCCAATTACCAGTCCTGCTATAATTCCTAAACTCAGCGGCCCAGATAAAGATTGAAGCGGGTCGGGAGGAAATACAATTGCCGTATTCGCAAGGGCAAAAATGGGAAGAATAATAAAATATACAGGGGTATGAAATGCTTTTTCGTAAGAAGCCAATAAGGGAACTGGCACCAACATAGCAAACACTACTCCGGCTACCGTGGCATGAATGCCTGAATTGAACATACAGTACCATAAAACCAGCCCCAGTAAAAAATGGGGTAAACCAAAAGCGATTTTGCGCTTATTCATTTTATGGATAACAAAAGTAATTACAGCCACGCCAATAAGATAAATCCATTGTAGCGAACCCCCATAAAAAATGGCAATTACAATAATGGCTCCCAAATCATCAATAATTGCCAGAGCCGTAATAAATACTTTCAATCCAGCAGGCACCCGCTTACCCAATAAAGAAGCCACCCCTATGGTAAAAGCAATATCCGTTGCGGTAGGGATAGCCCAGCCCGGCATGTAATTACTGCCTCTTGCAATCATGGCAAAAAGTAAAGCTGGTACTAACATGCCGCCAATAGCCGCAAAAATGGGTAACAAAGATTTCTTTACAGAAGACAATTCACCCGTAACCAGCTCTCGCTTAATTTCCATCCCAGCCAGGAAAAAGAAAATGGCCATCAAAAAATCATTAATCACCAGAGAGGGAGAGTTGGGTAAAGAAAGAAAAAACAAATGCGCATGATGTTCAAGGGTTCCATCAAAAGATATATTCCATAATCCCGTATAAGCTTTGGAAGAAAACTGCCAATTCGCTAATAATAAAGAAACTACGGTACAAGCTAATAAAGTAATACCAATGGACTGGTTACTATGCAGAAAACTGTCCAGTTTCTTTTTCAACCTAGTTGTTTTTGGGTGTGTCATTCGAAGTATTTTTTTCCGCCAGGGGAATAACTACAGGGGCATATTGCAACAGATCTGCTTTGCTTTTAGGTCTAATCGAATCGAGCCACTTGAATTTTCGAAGTTTCAGGCCTTCGTGATCCGCTTTGCGCATGGGATAAGCAGTGCCTTCATACTTATTTAAAAAAGATACTTTCTGCGGCTTATTGTTTTCCAGATAAATATTGATTACATCGCAGGTTGACTTATTCACACTGATAAAATGCTTTTGCTCATCTTGAAAATAATACACATTTTCAGCGCTTCCTTTGGCACTCATAAAATACATTTCGCCATCTTCAAAAAAAGCCTGCATTCGGGTGCCCCTTAATTGATTAAAATAGAAGGTGCTGTCAATCTTATTGATGGCCAGGGCATTTTCAAACACTGTTAAAAGTTCGGGTTTTCTATTTTTCAGAAACAGGTAAATTGTATCACCCAAAATCTGGTTATCCTTGGCCCAAATTACTGGCGATTTAAAAAATCGAAAGGTAGAATCATCCGAAGCATAAAACAAACTATCTCCCACCCCTTGCAGCGAATCCGCATAAACTTTTACATGCGAATACGCTTCAAAATATTTAGCAGTGGTATCAACCGGAACTTTTTTGTTAGTCAGCAGGGTATCTTTCTTATTTGGCAATCGGATTACAGGTACTTCTCTTGTTTTTCTCAAATCGATTAATCTGGCCACATATAAAGTATCCGCAGCCACAAAAGTGGTATCTCCTTTTTGTTTTATCAGCAACAAGGGCTGAATAGTTGCCAGGAGAATGTCTTTTTTCCGGTCAACTTTAATATTATTGGCAATCAAATCAAAACCCTCGGTACTGTCTTTACTTCGATACACAGCATTGCCTCTAAATTCTCCTCTGCCGGTTGAATCATCCAGTGCCATATCATCAGCCGTAAATGTATAAGCCGTATCTATAATTTGCGAACGCTCGTATAAAAATCCCTTTTTGTTCTTTCTGTCAAAATAAGCATTCCGTGTAAGGATGATCCGCTTAGAAGAATCAACAATCCTGGTAGGAGAGGAGAGCCGAATACTTTCCGTTTGGGTGTTGTATTGCAGGGTATCGGTTCGGATGGTATATTCCGGATCTACCAATACCACTTTACGGGTAAAAATAACGTCGCGGGTATCACCGTAGTAGTTGGCTTGCTCGCTGGTAAGGGTTGTTTTTTTATTCACCAATTTACCTCCATTGCGATACACACCAATTTTCTGACTTACTTCATAATCAAGCTCTTCAGTAGTAAGGGTTCCCGATCCATCGGTAAGCCTTACTTTCTTGCGTAATTGAGCTTTCTTAGTATTACCAATATATTTTAAATACTGGGCATAGGTATGTACGCTATCGGCATCATTGATATGAATATTGCCGAATGCTTCCATGCTGTTATCAAAACGATTCACCACCACACTATCTGCGTAAAATAAAGTTCTCTCCTGCTTTATGCGAACATTCCCAACGGCAATAGTAAAATTGTGAGCTGAATCCTGTTGCAAAAACTGAAGTTCACGAGCAGCTAATATCTGAATGATTTTATTGCCATTCTGCAAAGTATCGGTGGTACCTTGCACCACCTGTGCCGAAGCCATCAGTGAACTAAATAAGCCCAATAAAAATATGGCGATGCTTAACCTCATTAACGCTTGGGGGGAATGGAATCGTGAAGCGGCTGCATGAGCGGACCGGTTTTATCTTTTTTACCAAAAACCGATAAGCTTACATATCGCTTGGGATGAACCCTAAGATCATCGAGTAAAATATTTGCACTGTTTAGGGTTTGATTCAACTGGTTATAAAGCGCTTCATCATGCATCAGTTTACCCAAGGTCCCGTTATTAGAATTCAAGGAGGTGATGAGGGTATTGAGATTATTAACGGCTGTTTTAAGCTGCTCTACTGTTCCGTTAAAATCCGTCTTGGCCAATTGAGCAGTGGTGGTTTCTACATTCGTTAATACCTGCGTTACCTTGTTGTTATTATCCGCTAGGTTTTTGGTAAAGCCAT
>JBIINW010000121.1:0-7952 GCA_044337245.1 Sediminibacterium sp.
GTTCCGCAATTACAATTATTACTTAGACGACGCATCTCTAAAAAAAGAGAATATCGCTAAATTAGCAAAGGCGAGAAGCACACTGCCGGATTATATTAGTACGAGGTTGGTTAAGGAATAGGAGTCTTATTGTAACAATGTTTCGTAAGCAACCCCATTTCTGGAGTAAATATAAAAACCAGCATTAAACCGAATCCCCCAAAAGCAGTATTTTTAAGTATATTGATACCGATATTCGGAACTAGTCTAATCCCAGAGCCTAATAACTATGCATTTTGTAAAAGCTAACTATGGAAGAGTTATTGCTGCCGGGCTTATTGACGGGGCACTATTTATTGGTTTTTTTGTTTGCCTTTTTCAGTATGTTAACCTGCCCGTTATTGTTAAAATACACCCAAATAGGTCGTTGTTTTTCGGGTTTATCTTATATCGTTTTATAGCAATTTTATTTTTGCGCGGTACACCGGGTATGCGGATATTAAACCTGATTTTTTTAAACGGAGAAGAAGAAGAGACAGACTTTAAAGAAAAGCTACTAGCTTCCATTTTTATTTTGTATAGAGGGGTTGACTATTATCAAGAAGTTCGTTCTTATGCCTAAGCCATCAGGAGAATACAAATTCCTGAACTCAACAATTCATTTAATAAACAGACATCTAATGAAAAATATAAAACCTCAAGTAATAATTTCTGCCATAAGTATATTTATTTTGGCTGCAATAGGTGGGACACTTTTAATTAGAAACGGCAACGATCACAAAGAATGTGCTACTTCTGTATACTATTACACCAATTCGAAAGGGGAAAAAGTGAAAGAGGAAAAACATATCTGTAAGGAAAGGTTTAATTTATAAAAAAACAGCACGCCACGTGCCAGTATTAATTGTGCTTTTTCGTTGAGTTGATTAAATAAAGCTCATAAGGGCATATTGAATTTCCGTATTCAATTTCAAAAGGCACCGCTAATTAGATTGTTAATATAACGAGGTTTGATTGAGGGTAGAACAGGGCCCCTCTATAATTTCTCCATTTGTGATACTTGTGAGATATTCTTTTCGTCCAGTAAAATTCGTCCCCTTTGCAATAACTGTCAATAGCTAATGATCCTGTCTTCGGAGTTAATTTTAATACCTGTTGTGATGTACTTGCTGGTTGGCCTTTGATAAAATCAAGGATTTGCTCTTTTATCTTTTCCGCTCATAATAAATCGACCCTATTTTTTACAAATAATGGCCATTTTTACGGTTAAATGGTCGAAATAATCTAAAATAATGGGTGATATAATTATTTAGGTGCATGGCCAATAATGGCAAAAAAGGCGAAAAATGACTAAAAATCCTCCAATAACGGCTGATTTAACCAACTTTTATTCGTTTTTAGCCCAAAATTGATGAATTGTGCTATTGCTAAAGGGGATGCCCTTTAGGTAGTTATATCATTATCAAATAGAGCGCCAAATAGGCACTCTTTTGGGGAAATGGATTATCGTAACCCTTTCCAGTTTTATCATCAAATGCTTAGTCAATCTGGTAGATCAATTTTTGTGGGTAAGCTAATTGAGATCTCATATAACCTATAGTTTTGGACTTTTACTTTTTGGTAATAATTTCAATAACCCCATTTTTCCCTTTTTCTCCATACTTTGAAGTAGCGCTTCCTTTTAAAACATTGATGGACTTGATGGAATTCGGATTCAGGGCTTTTACGGTTGCCGCATCTGATTCTTTGCCGTCAATTAAACACAACACATCAGCAGGTAAGGGTGATTCAACAGACATTTTTTTTGTTATGGTATACACCAGGTACCCATCTGCTTTTTTTGTAGTAACTGTTATTGTCTCCCCGTCTTTTTTTGAGTTACTTTCTAGGCGAGTGCCCGGAACCGTTTTTTCTAGCGACAAAGCTTCAATAATAATGGTGTCTGATTTTTTTTCACTGGTAATAGTTTTACATATTATTTCTCCTCTTCCTTCTTTTGGTTCTGCATACCTAAAAGAGGCATAGGAGCTGTCTACTTTGATGTTCATTTCTCCACCTCGCATGTCGATCGTTTTAATAGAGGCGGGTGGAATTGAATTGATCGCATCTGTAGAGGAAAGCTCAACTCCGTTCACAATGATTCGTGGGTTCTTTTTTTCTTTGATTAATGTTTCCTTAGCAACTTTGGTAATAGTTAACCCTGTTCCGTAAATCATGGAGCTATCGGCAGTGATAAAAATGACTTTCTTGTTAGTGACTGAATTATTTCCATCTCCTGTTTTTTGGCCAGCCATAACCCCCAGTTGGTTTAGGGGTACAGAGAATAAGTCCTTTTTAGATTTCCTGTCCTTAAATATAGCAGTGTCTCCCTGAATTTCTATCTGGAAGTTGCCTTTTAATTTTCCGGTACTTGCATCTCGGAATTGAGCGGGAATGGTATCGAGATGTTCTATCCATTTATCGGGAGACTTCATATTGATCTGCAACTTTTCGGGCGAATTATTTTTAATAGTAAATGAAAGAAGTGCCATTACCCCTATACTTAGGGGTAGCACTAGCAGCCTTCTTGCATAGCTATACGATGTTTTGTTTGAAGATGTTAGCATAACAATGCGTCGTTTAATGGATGAGTAAAAAAAGGACTGTCCGTTCGAAAATATATTTGATGGATAATGGGCAGTCAGCAGCATTTCCGCTAGTAGGGCAGCATCGTTGCCGGCTATGGCTTCTTCATCTGCAATAAATTCATGCACTACTTCTAGCTCTTTTCTAATCAGCCAGAAGAAGGGATTAATCCAGAATATGCAGGTTGTAAGCGTTACGATTACTTTATCTAATGAATGAAGTTGTTGGATATGGGCGAGTTCGTGTTGGAGCATGCGTTGGCCGGGCACATCGTGCAGGGGCAATTCTTTCTTCCAAAACAGATTGCGGAAAAACGAGAAGGGCGCTTCTTCTTCGGAGGTTTCAATAAAATCGAACTGTTCCATGGGTGTAACCCTTGCTTTTGATTTAATCAGGTAGAGTTTAATAATTCCTATAAAAAAAAGGAGTACTAGTATGCAGGAAATAAGGGTGCAGCCAATTGCCAGTAGTTGGTCCCATTCTAAAATGGAGGAAGCGGCTCCGTTATTGGGAGTAGAATATATTAATTGAGCCACTTGGTGAACGGGTGAGGATGGGGCTGGGGCAAAAGAAAACCATTGCAGGTTCAGCAGGGGGAGTGCTAAGCTCAGCAGCAGGCAGCCCATCAAATAAAAACGGTTGTAATAATGAAATTTGTTGTTGCGCAGGCTGATCCAGTAGTAGCCGGTTAAAATACCGGATACCAGGATTACTTTTAGTAGGTAAAAGAAAAGTGGTAGCATGGTATTATTTTTTATTTTTCGTTTGTTTCAACAATAGTTCCAGGTCTTCAACGGAAAGCTTCTTTTTATCAACCAGAAAAGAAACAACATCCTTGTAAGACCCCTCAAAGTAGCCTTTGGCAATTCCTGCAATTGACCCAGAAGTATATTCGTCGCGGGATAGCAGCGGATAATAGAGGTTATAGCGATTCGGTGTTTTGATTCCCACTACGGCTTTCTCTACCAGTATTTTCAATAGGGTTGCCACCGTATTGTGGTGCGGCTTGGGTTCAGGCATTGCCTCAACGATATCTTTTAGGTAGCCGCCCGCTTCTAGCTTCCAGAGTGCTTGCATAATTTGCTCTTCTGCGCGGGTTAAGGGGTGCTTCATAACTAAATATTTAGGCTAAATTAGAACTATAGTTTTAGTTATCAAAAAATATTTTCAGAAAAACAATAAGAATGGGTTTGCAGGCAGGAATAATGGCCATTTTGACGGTTAAATGGTCGAAAAAATATAAAATAGTGGGCGATATAAATTTTTTCAGGTGCATGGCAAAAAATGGCAAAAAGGCGAAAAATGGCTAAATAACCTCAAATAATGTATGATTTAGCCAACTTTATTTTGTTTTGTCCCAAAATCGATGAGTTATCCTAATGCTAAAGGTGCGGGGTTGAATGTTGGGTTCTTCAGTTTCGGCAAGTGCCTGCACAAACAGAATAAATACTTGTTGTTTTTACCTAATCGTCTGCTCGATTTTGTGCGAGTATTGCAGATCAGTATTTTTTCACTACGCAATAGTTCACTTTTTGTGAACTATTGCTATATTTACACAAGAAAGGGATGCGCGTTAGACTAATCAAACGAAAGTCCATCGAAGATTTTGTAAAGAAGAACGCCCAAAGCAGGACTTCTTTTCGAATATGGTTGACCATAGTAAAGCAGGCCGATTGGACAACTGTAGCAGATATGAAACAGACTTTTGGTTCAGCTGATTTGTTGGGCAATGGAAGTTACCGGATAGTTTTTAACATCGGCGGCAATACTTACCGCATGATTTGTAGCTATCATTTTGGAGAAACATGGGTTTATATGTATGTAAAGTGGATAGGAACGCATGCGGCTTACGACACGCTTTGCAGTAAAAATGGGCAATACACAGTTAATCAGTATTAAACAAAATATCATGTTAGGCATACTCTATAAAGTAATTAAGACTACCAAACAATACAAACAATATTGCAGCCTGCTGGAGGCTTTGGTAGTTAGTGGAAAAAAAACAAGGGTCGTTCAGGATGAAATTGAGTTGCTTAACCTCTTGATTGAAAAATATGATGCCGACCACAACAATTTTTCCGAAGCCGATCCTATTGCTTTATTGAAGGCGCTTATGAAAGAACATTCCATGAAGTCGGTTGATGTAGCCGGTCTTTTAGGCGTAAGCGAGGGGCTGGTTTCTGATATGCTGAATTATAAAAAGGGCCTTTCTAAAGAAACTATTCGATTGCTGGCCAGCCGTTTTAAATTGCGGCAGGAGGCTTTTAACAGACCCTACACCTTGCGTCTGCCCGCTAAGAAAACTGCAGGGGTATTGAAACCACGAAATGAATCACAAAAAAAGTATGCAAGTACCTAATCTAAACTATATGAAATATTTCCTCCCCGTATTTTGCCTGATTATGTTATCTCCCTCTTTCTTACAAGCCCAGGATGCAGAACCTCAGATTAAGCAAGTAATAAATTCTTTCTTCGATGGGATGCGCAATGCCGATTCTGCTGCTGTGGCTTCGGTGTTTACTTCGGCCTCGATTATGCAGACCATCGCAACGGATAAATCCGGCAAAACGATTGTTCGTACACAACCGGTAAGCGACTTCACTTCTTTTGTTGGTAAACAATCCAAAGGAGCCGCCGACGAGCAAATAGTTTTTGAAACCATTAAAGTAGATGGCCCAATGGCTTTTGTGTGGACGCCCTACCGCTTTGTTTACAACGGCAACTATAGCCATAGCGGCGTAAATATTTTCTGTTTGGTAAAATTCGGAGAGCAATGGAAAATTCAATACCTGATTGATACGAGAAGAAAGTAGTTAGTGTTTACTTGAAATCTATTTTAGTATTTCCTGTAACTCCTTTTTTTCCTGCGCCGTAATATCACTCCACGCCCTGTTCTGCAAGCCCATCTCGATAGAATAAAAAATATTTAGGTGAGGGCGGATTCCTTTGCTCACCAAAGCATCTCTAATATGTTTATAATCAGTGTTTAGTAAATCTTCTTTTGTTTGGATGCCAATTTTATGCAGGATGGTAACCATATATGGCCCAAAATTTTTAATTTCGTTTAGCTGGCTCACACTAAAAATATTTGGAAATGAATCGCACTGAAATTACAACAATCTTACAGCAAAACCATACCCTATTCATTGATTTTATTGCCTCCCTGGAAGAAGATGCTTTACAAAAAGCAATTCCGGGCAAATGGAATGCCGCAGAACAGATGGAGCATGTTTATCTGTGTTTGCGCCCCATCGTGCTCGCCTTCCGTTTACCAAACTTTGTTCCAAAATTACTGTTTGGCAAAGCAAATCGAGAAAGCAAAAGCTATGAGGCGTTGGTGCAGGCTTATCAAAACAAGCTACAGCAAGGCGGTAAGGCACCTGCGGTTTATATTCCCAAAACATCCGCCACATTGCACGCAACACAAAAAAGAATTCGGCAGGTACATTCACTGGTAAATAGCCTTACCCATCAAATAGATAAGCACTCAGAAGCTGATTTGGATCAGATGATATTACCACATCCCCTGTTAGGAAAATTAACGCTACGCGAGATGGGATATTTTGCCGCGTATCATGTTGCTCACCACCATAAGCAGGCAGAAGCGAATCTGTTATAAAGATTTCTGAAAGCAAACACTATCAATGGCATCCTTGTACTGGCCATATTTGCTGATTTCGGCATAACCTTTTCTTTTATACAGTTGAATGGCGCTGAAAAGTTTGATAGATGTTTCTAATATTGCAGACTGGTATCCCAGTTCTTTCGCCCATTTTTCTAGTTCATCTACAACTAAGCCAGCATATCCTTTTCCTCTATGATCGGGATGGGTGAACATTCTTTTTATTTCACAGGTTCCTTCATCATATTGCTTAAATGCGCCGCAGGCAATTGCGTTTTCATCATATACTACCACCACCTGCTTAATATCTACAAGGGTGTTAAACTGATGATAGAAATCGTGTAGGCCTCCATTGACAACTACGAGCCCATCATCTAGCTGCTTCACCAAATGAATAAAATCTGTATTGTTGGAGTTGGTTCTGATGATTTTCATACTGGTGACAGGGAGAATTCGTTTTCTTGTTTTGTTGCCGGCTCGATTTTGATTTCCCTTTCCTACGAACTTCCTAAGCTTTTGAGCGGGGAAATTTGTTTTCGAAGAAGGACTATGAATTTAAATGTATTTTTTCTAACTTGGAAATCCCAAGTCATCACCCTTACCGATGGCATTCTGTTTTGGGGCGGGGTCAATCCAGTAAGGCCGGATAATTCATTGTTAATGAGGGGCGGAGTGTTTAAGTAAAGCTCCGGCTACTAGTGCCTCATTTATAAGAAGTAATTGAATAACAAAAATCAACAAACAGCATTTATTGTAATCAAAAATTAGTACTTTAAGGTATGAAGTCATTTTTATTATATGGCCCTAAAGAAGTACGTCTTGCAGAAAAGCCTATGGCCGTATGCGGTGCTAATCAGGTGATTTTTCGGCCAATTGCCTATCCAATTATTTTAATAGATTGATAAATGAGAATTGATAGTCACCAACATTTTTGGAAATATAATTCGGAAGATTATCCATGGATCTCGGATGCTCATGCAGTGATTAAACGAGATTTTCTTCCGGAAGATTTGTCCCCTTTATTGAAAGCAGCAAATCTAAACGGCTGTGTAGCGGTTCAGGCGATGCAGCAACTAAGCGAGACAGATTTTTTATTGCAATTGGCGGAAAACAATCCCTCAATTGTAGGTGTTGTTGGGTGGGTGCCGTTTTGTGATGCAAATGTGGAAGCGCATATTGAGCGCTATGCAGAAAACTCCAAAGCGGCTGGGTTTCGCCATATCATTCAGGATGAGCCCGATGATCAGTTTATGCTTCGCTCCGATTTTAATGATGGAATTCGGCTACTCACCCGATATTCACTATGCTATGATCTGCTGATTTTTGAACGGCATCTTCCGCAAAGTAGGGAGTTTGTAGACAAGCATCCATCTCTTTCTATTATTGTTGATCATGTTGCCAAGCCGCGAATCCATTCAAATGAATTTGACCACACTTGGGCAAAAAATATCAAACAACTGGCTGAAAGAGATCAGGTAAGTTGTAAACTATCGGGTTTAGTAACGGAAGTAAGGGATGCCGAATGGAATACCGAACTTTTGCAACCCTATTTTGAAACGGTACTGGAGGCTTTTGGGCCTAAGCGCCTGCTATTCGGCTCCGATTGGCCGGTATGTTTGTTGCGGAGCGAATATGAAACCTGGCTCCGAGTGGTTAGTGAGTTGATTGTTCCACTCAGTGTATCCGAGCAGGAAGCTATTATGGGCGGGAATGCTGCGCGCATATA
>JBIINW010000122.1:0-7937 GCA_044337245.1 Sediminibacterium sp.
TTGCAGGACAAATTGTGATGGAGGGTTATTTACATCTACGCCTCAATCCCTGGTTACGCAGGTTATTAACCCGATTAATTGCTATTATTCCGGCTATGTTAGTAATTTTTATTTACGGAGAAAGCAAAGTGGATGCATTATTAGTGGGAAGCCAGATAGTGCTCAGTCTTCAATTAGGCTTTGCAGTAATCCCTCTTATTCATTTTGTGAGTGATAAATCAACCATGGGTGAATTTGTTATTTCAATACCGGTAAAAATTCTATCGTGGTTAGTGGCGGGTATTTTGGTTGTACTTAATGGAAGATTGGTAATTCAAGTACTGACCTCCTTTTATCAGTCAGATATTTCCATTCTTTTTAAAGCAGCCATGGTGATACCCATTGTTTGGATTGGCTGGTTGTTTCTGGTTATGACTTTCCTGCCTTTATTTAAAAAAAGAAGGGCACGTAAAAAAGCTTCTTTGCATGGCGAACCCTTGCCTATCATTCAACTGAATCCTGTTGAACAAAACTGCATTGCCATCGCCCTGGATTTTACGGAGGCTGATAAATTATTGATTGAAAATGCAGTTGCCAGAAGAAATAACACAACCACGCTGGTTTTAATACATGTGGTGGAAAGTGCTTCTGCCGGTTATCTGGGAGATGCCAGCGACGATGAGGAAACCCGGATGGATCGACTTCGGTTGGAACAATATCAGGAGCAATTGATTGCATTGGGTCTTTCGGTTACTATCAAACTAGGCTATCGGAGCCGGGTTAGGGAAATTGTTCGCATCACGCAGGAATGTAAGGCGGATATGCTGGTTATGGGCGCTCACAGGCATAGTGGCTTGAAAGACTATCTTTTTGGCGAAACCATCGAAGGGGTTCGGCATGCCTTATCCATCCCGGTTTTAGTGGTAAACATTCGATAAACCCCTGAATTTTATTACCTTCGTTATCATTATTTTATTCAATAAAAGTATCATACATGCAAGCTAAAATTAAAGTTGCCAACCCCGTGGTTGAACTGGATGGAGATGAAATGACCCGAATTATCTGGAAATTCATTAAAGACAAATTGATTCTACCCTATCTCGAACTCGATATTAAATATTATGATCTGGGAATGGAATACCGCGACGAAACTAACGATCAGGTTACTATAGATGCCGCTAATGCGATTAAACAATACGGAGTAGGTATCAAATGTGCCACTATTACTCCCGACGAACAGCGTGTGGAGGAATTTAAATTGAAGCAAATGTGGAAGAGCCCCAATGGAACCATTCGTAATATTTTGGATGGTACGGTTTTTCGTGAGCCCATCGTTTGTGCGAATGTTCCCCGCTTAGTTCCTAACTGGACGGCCCCCATCTGTATCGGCCGACACGCTTTTGGTGATCAGTATCGTGCCACCGATTTTCTTACCAAAGGAAAAGGAAAGCTTACCATCAAATTTGAAGGAGAAGATGGCAGTGTGATTGAGCATGAAGTATTCAATTTTAAAGGAGACGGCGTGGCTTTGGCCATGTATAATACCGATGAGAGCATTAAAGGCTTTGCCAGAAGCTGCTTTAATACTGCGTTGGCAAAAAAATGGCCCCTTTATTTGTCAACCAAAAATACCATCCTAAAAAAATACGATGGTCGCTTTAAAGATATTTTTGAAGAAATCTATCAGCAAGAATTTAAAGCTGCTTACGAGGCAGCAGGAATCACTTACGAGCATCGCCTTATAGACGACATGGTTGCCAGCGCCCTCAAATGGAATGGTAATTTTGTATGGGCTTGTAAAAACTACGATGGGGATGTGCAAAGTGATACAGTAGCACAAGGTTTTGGTTCGCTGGGGTTGATGACTTCTACCCTGATTACTCCGGATGGAAAAGTTATGGAAGCTGAAGCAGCCCACGGAACGGTTACCCGTCATTACCGCGACCACCAGAAAGGGAAACCTACTTCTACCAATCCCATTGCTTCTATTTTCGCATGGACTAGAGGATTGGAATTCCGTGGTAAATTAGATAACAATGCCGAACTGATTAATTTCTGTCAGGCACTGGAGGCAGTTTGCATCGAAACCGTAGAAAGTGGTAAAATGACGAAAGATTTGGCCGTATGTATCCATGGTAACAAAGTGAATCATGGCGAACATTATCTGTACACCGAAGAGTTTTTGGAAGCATTGGATCAGAATTTAAAAGCTAAACTGGCTCAATAAGCAGCTGGTTAATTGGATAAAAAAAGGGTTGACTATTGTATAGTCAACCCTTTTTTATGCGATAAATTTTACTAATGATTGGTTACTTGAGTACCTCCTCAATTACCTGACCCACTGAACCACTGGGAGCCTGAATATGTAACAAAGCAGCTAGAGTAGGCGCAATATCTGTGATATATGTTTCGCGGTTGGTTTTGCCTTTTTTAATACCCCAGCCATACCATAGCAAAGGGATATGCGTATCATATTGAAAAGGTGAGCCATGGGTAGTACCCGTTCCACTGCCACTGAAGTAGCCTGATTTTGGAATATACTGCACGTCACCGCTCCGAGATGGATGAAAGCCATTAGCAATCATTTCACGATATTGTTTGGGTAATGGTGTAATTAGTATATCATCAGTAGCAAAAGCATGGGTGATATTTTCGTTTTTCATCAAAAAGCCAACAATAAAATTTTTAATTTCAACCATATCGGCTTTGGAAGTATCCATTCTTTTTCTACTCAGATATACCTGCTCATTCATAATGCTGGCAATCGCATTTTCTACACCAAACTTTTGTTTGATTTGCAGGTTCATTTCTCTCATCATACCGGCATCTTCGAGTAATCCACCGGGTAATTTATTCTCCTTCATAAATCCGGGAATATGCGCTACGGCATGATCGGCGGAAAGAAATACGGTATAGGCATTCTTTCCAATTTGTGCATCTAAAAACTGCAGCAGTTTACCCAATTCCTGATCTAAGCGAACATAATCATCGGCGTTTTCCCAAGAGTTGGGACCAAATGAGTGTCCAATATAATCGGGAGAGGAGAAGCTGATGGCAATAAAATCAGTTGCGCTTCCTTTGCCTAATTTTTCGCCAATAATAGCCGCTTTTGCTATTTCAGCAGTTAGGGTATTTCCCATGGGAGTACTGGAAATTTTGGTATAGTCTTTTCCAATAAACTTGTTCATATCGTAAGGAAATCCGTTCGCATCTTTACCAAATGGTTTGCTTTCATATACTTTTTCATCCGCCGTTGCATAACTTCTGTAGGTTTCGGCAGGAAGTGCCAATTTCCATCCGTTTTGATAAAGTGAGTCGGGTAATTTTCTTTGGTTAAAAGCCTGAGCCCATGCTGGCAGCTCATTGAAATAATAGGTACTGGAAATAAAATTGCCGGATTTGCCTTCATACCAATAGGCTGCATTAGCTGAGTGACCAGCGGGTAAAATAGCACCGCGGTCTTTAATGGCAATGCCAACCACTTTACTGGCAAATTGATTAGACATACGCAATTCATCGCAGATGGTGGTGGTAAGCATATTTTTAGGACTCATCTGGCCATCTTCTTCTGTTTTGCCGCCAACCCCTTTTACGGATTTATCTTCACTGCAATACATGCCTTTATTGCTGCGGTTTTCCCACCAGTTATTACCCACAATCCCGTGAAGGGCAGGCACACTACCAGTATAAATTGCGGTATGTCCGCAAGCCGTAACGGTGGGTGTATAGTTTATCAAGGTATTATCACAAGAAAAGCCTTCTCCCAACATACGTCGGAATCCCCCATTGGCCTGAAAAAGCGGATAATAGCGGGTTAAGTAATCCCATCGCATCTGATCTACCACTATACCAACCACCAGCTGAGGTTTAGCTGGTGAGGAAGGGGCATTTACCGGGGCTTTTTGTGCCAACAGATTACCTGCCATCAGAAGGAATAAGAGTAGGGAGGGGATTCTCATAAAAACAATTAATATAGATTGTGAATAAGCAATTTACGCCAAGAATTTGACTAATAATAGGTTAGATTAAGGATTAGGAAAGCGGAAAGTAGGTTAAGCGACAAAAATCCGTAAATTTGCACCATTATATTTGAATTAATTTTTTTACAATGGCAGATATTTTTGAAAAATTATTGAAAAATGCGGGTCCTTTAGGTATGCACCGCAAACGTGCACACGGATATTTTGCATTTCCAAAACTGGAGGGTGAAATTTCGAACCGAATGAAGTTTCGGGGGAAAGATATGGTAGTTTGGAGTTTGAATAATTATCTCGGATTAGCGAATCATCCCGAAGTACGCAAAGCAGATGCTGATGCGGCTGCCCAGTTTGGATTGGCATACCCCATGGGTGCAAGAATGATGAGTGGAAATAGCAATTACCACGAACAACTGGAAAGTGAATTAGCCGAATTTGAAGGCAAGGAAGATGCAATTCTGATGAATTTTGGTTATCAGGGAATTATGAGTGCTATTGATGCTATTTGCAATCGGCACGATGTGATTGTATATGATGCCGAATCGCATGCCTGCATCATCGATGGTTTACGCTTACATCCCGGTCATCGGTATGTATTCAAGCACAACGACCTGGAAGATTTTTGCAAGCAGATGGACCGTGCCACTCAATTGATTGAAAAACAGAAAACCGGTGGTATACTGGTAATTACGGAAGGTGTTTTTGGCATGGCCGGAGATCAGGGTAAATTGATAGAAATTGTAGACCTGAAATCTAAATACCAGTTTAGATTGTTGGTAGATGATGCCCATGGTTTTGGTACTCTGGGTAAAACGGGAGCCGGAGCAGGGGAGGAGCAGGGATGTCAGGATGGTATTGATTTATACTTCTCCACTTTCGCCAAATCAATGGCTTCAATTGGCGCTTTTATGGCGGGAGATAAGGATATCATCGATTTTATTCGCTATAATATCCGCTCGCAGATTTTTGCCAAGAGTTTACCGATGCCCATTGTGCTGGGTAACCTGAAGCGCTTAGAGTTATTACGTACCCAACCGCAATTGAAAGATAAATTGTGGAGCAATGCAATGAAACTACAAAAAGGATTAAAGGAAAGAGGATTTGATATTGGAAATACCAATACCATGGTTACACCCGTATATATGAAGGGTGGGGTAGAAGAAGCAACTGCCATGGTAACTGATTTGAGAGAGCATTACCGTATTTTCTGTTCTATTGTGGTATATCCCGTTATTCCAAAAGGCCATATTATCTATCGCTTAATACCTACTGCAGCCCATACCGATCAGGATATTGAAGAAACCCTTCATGCATTCAGCGAAACCAAAGCCAAATTAGATGCCGGTGCTTATCGTGTTGAGATGATTCCGGATATGGCAGAAGTTAAATAATCGTTCACTTTATTTCAAAAAAAATGCCTTCTAAAAAGAAGGCATTTTTTTTAGGCTATTATTTTATTATTATAAACCTTTTATTAATTCGTTGGCCATACGAATATAGTCGTTGTTTTTAGCTTCCGTTGCTAATTCAACACATTTTTGAGCACTGGCTGTAGCAGAAACTTTATCACCCATATCTTTTTGGATACGCGCCTTTTGGAGATATAACCAGAATGCTTTAGGATTGGCTTCGGTAGCTTTGTTGATATTGCTAAGCGCCTTATCTAAATCCTTGTCCCACTCATAATAGAAGGTTGCAGCAGATGAGTAACTGGCAGGATTTACAGGAGAGGCAGAAAGGGCTTTTTCTACCTGCGCACGGATTTTATCTTTTACATTCACACTCATTGGGATAGCTACTGCTGTTTTCGACCACATTAGGTGCAATTCGCAACTTTCTGCTTTTACATCTGCAAACTGGAAAGTGAATGTTTCAACAGAGCTAGCCATTTTAGCAGGCTTTACATTAAAACGTACCACATCTTCGCTGGTTTTGTACCCATCCAGTCCGCTATTGGTTAAACCCTTGTTGAATATGATTTCCCAATAGTCTTTTCCCGGAATAGTATAAATTACATACATACCGCTATCTAATAATTTTCCACCTACCATTACGGCATCCGTAAAACGAATTTTAGTAGCTGAATTAGCACCGGTTCTCCACATTTCACCTGCTGGAACAAAATCTCCTTTCTCTTTAAAGGGAACACGTCCTTTGAGGCTGGGTCTGGAATAAACTAATTCAATCGAACCTAAACCGAATTCCTGGGTAATTTTTTGGGTAGGACTAGGTTGGGGCATTTTAATTTGTGCCATGGCAGATAGCGATAAAAGGGTAGCTGCCACGAGTAATATTTTTTTCATGTGTACTTTGTTTTAGCTGCAAAGGTATAGAAACAAGTTCTAATTCAAAGCTGAAAAGCCGGATGAAATCTTTGCAGGGTATCCCGCAAGAAATCACGGTTAAGGTGAGTATAAATTTCGGTAGTGGTAATACTCTCATGGCCCAGCATTTCCTGCACCGCACGTAAATCGGCTCCACCTTCTACTAGGTGGGTGGCAAAAGAATGGCGGAAAGTATGGGGGGAGATGATTTTGGTGATGCCTGCCTGTTGAGCCAACGACTTGATAATATAAAATACCATAACCCTACTTAGGGGGCCTCCTCTACGATTTAAGAAGAGAAAATCTTCTTTTCCGGGCTTACTAGTAATTTGAGATCGAATATGTTCGGTATATAAACTGATATATTGCATGGCTGAGCGACCGATGGGAATCAATCTTTCTTTATTGCCTTTACCAATTACCCGAATAAATGCATCATCCGGAAAATAGCCGGAAAGGGTAAGATGTATCAATTCACTTACTCGTAAACCGCAACTATACAGAGTTTCGAGCATGGCTTTGTTGCGAACGCCTTCGGGTGTGCTAACATCTATGCAAGCAAACAATTTGTCAATCTCTTCTACGCTCAATGTATCTGGCAGATGCCGAGGCGTTTTAGGGGCTTCCAGCAAGGCTGCCGGATCGCGGGTTACCAATTGCTCGGTAATACAGAATTTAAAGAAACCCCGAATACCCGAAATGATGCGTGCCTGTGAAGTGGCGGATAACCCTATTTTACTAAGCCATTGAACAAATTGTTGCAAATCGGTAAGTTCCACATCCCCAGGCGCTTTGCTGATGCCAGAAAGGGAAAAATAACGCGTAAGCAATTCCACATCATGCAAATAGGCAGCAACCGAATGATCACTGAGTGATTTTTCTAGTTGAAGCCAGGCTTTAAATCCTTTTAGATAGGTTTTCCACATGAGTAGCTGCGTATACTACTTAAACGAAATGATTAGCGGGATATTATTTTGGAATTACCAACGGGCTAAACGATATTGCAACGATATACCTATTCACCACATTTTTTGCTGTATGCAGGTTAATTTACGTTCATTCAAACAAAAAGTTCGTTATCACAAATCCGCTTTTAAACGCTATCTGGGAAAAATAGAAAAGAACCCACCCCGCAATCTCGACAAGATAGCCGAACAAATAGATGCTGAAGTGTGGAAAGAAATCGATTGCCTCAGTTGCGCCAACTGTTGTAAGGCGATGACGCCCACATTTACCAAAACAGATGTAAAACGAATTTCCACCCACCTTGGAGTTACGCCAGCCGCTTTTACCGAAAAATGGCTTACCTACGATAAAAAAGAAGGGGATTGGATGAATAAACAACAGCCTTGCCAGTTCTTAGATAAAACCACTCATTTTTGCAGTATCTATGAGGTTCGTCCGGCCGATTGTGCTGGATTTCCGCACCTGAAAAAGAAAAAAATGACCGACTATATTCACGTACACCAGCAAAATATCGAATATTGTCCGGCCACCTACCGCATGGTAGAAAAAATGCAGGAAAGGCTGTAATCGGATTAAAAATATACATCTTCACTCATCAGAAATTCGCGCAAAACGGAGTCGGTAATGGTTATTGCAACTACATCAAACTGAATGTATTTCCATTCCGGGTTGACTTCCAAATAGGCTTCTG
>JBIINW010000123.1:0-7929 GCA_044337245.1 Sediminibacterium sp.
GGTATTGAAAAAAGGGTGTACCCGCAAATCCCACCAGATTTTCTTGGCATTATCAATGCAATTCGTTTTGATCAGTAGGTTCACATAATTTTCATAGGCTTCTAAACTCTCGAAATAATCAGGAATGCCCGTTCGAGGAAACTTATCAAATACCTTGGTTCTGAACGATTTATACCCCGTATCCCGACCTTCCCAAAAAGGGGAGTTGGTGCTGAGTGCGTATACGTGGGGTAAAAAGTAACGGGCGGTATTGGCAATGTGAATCGCCGTTTTTCGGTCTTCCATACCCACATGCACATGCAAACCAAAAATCAGGTTACTGCGCGCCGCTTCCTGTAGCTCATTTACAATTTGATTATACCGAATATGGTCGGTAATCAGTTGATTTTCCCAGTGGCTAAACGGGTGGGTACCCGAAGCTCCCATCCAATACCCCAATTCACCCGCAATATGGGCAATATTTCCCCGCAGGGAGGCAACATCTTGATAGGCTTCCTCAATGTCTTTACAAATATCGGTACCTACTTCCACTACTGCCTGGTGCATTTCGGCTTTCACCTTATCCCGCATAATTTTCTGTCCTTCCTGAACAATGCGCTGTTCGTGACTTTTCAATTCCCTCGTTTGGGGGTCGAGCACCATATACTCTTCTTCCACCCCCAGGGTAAAATGCTTGTAATTCAGTTTGCTCATAGGTTATCCTCCCCAAATCTTTTTACTTTTCGTATAGCGGCTTACCCATAACGCCATTTTTCAGGTAAGCTCCCCAGGTAAGATTATCTTTTCCATCCTGCTGCGCCTGTGCTTTTTCAATGGCATAGGTAGCTGCTGTGTCTACCACCCATTGGAAATTGGCTTCACCTACGCTTTTAATTTCGGCATCTGGTGCCGGATTACAAAAATCAATGGCATACGGAACACCATCTCGCACAGCCAACTCTACGGTATTAAAATCGTATCCTAAATAGGCATTGATGCGTAATACAATGGCTTCCATTTCCTTAAGTCGCTCTTCGCTGGGTGTAAAATCGGCTACATACCTTAAATGATGCGGATTTCTTGGCTCGTAAGGCATAATGCGTACGTATTTTCCGCCAATGCAATAGCAGCGATAATATTCTTCAAAAACAATCTCTTCCTGAAGAAGCATTACCAGCTGATTGGTTTCTGCATGCTTATCAAAAAAATCTTCTTTACTGGTTAGCCGGTACACATTCTTCCAGCCACCGCCGGCAAAGGGTTTCATGTAAGCGGGAAAGCCTATATAGCTGAATATCCCTTCCCAGTCTAAGGGAAAAGCCAGATTGCTGAAAGACTGGTCGGAGGTATCCTGCGGTAAATCTCTGGAAGGCAGAATCACCGTTTTGGGAACCGGCACTTCAATTTTAGTTGCCAGGCAATTATTAAAAAATTTTTCATCCGCACTCCACCAGAAGGGGTTATTAATTACGGCTGTTCCACAAAGGGCAGCATTCTTTAAATAGGCGCGATAAAAGGGAATGTCTTGACTAATCCGGTCAATAATTACTGCGTAGCCACTGCTTTCGCCCTGAATTACTTTGTTAATTTGTACCGGTTCGGCAATGATTCCGGGAACCTTGCGCCGATTAATCTCTTCAATAAACGCCGTTGGAAAACTTCTTTCCTGACCGAATAATATTCCGATTTTTTTCATAGAAGATTTTTGGTAATACAATGGGAGAATTCATTAGAGAACTGAGTTTATAACCCAAATTCCCTTTTGACAAGTTAAGTTACTAATTCCCCGTGGAATAATAAAATTGTTCTCCATTTATAAGGGGGGTTACCATTCTGTTAAGTAAATGCTTTGTTTTACCTTTACTATATGTTACCCAGTGTAAACCCATTGAATACATTCGAATCTGTTGAGCAATACCAGCTTTATTCAACCTACCTGAGCAGGGAAGTTCGGTTCGAAGTTTATCGAACTTCCAATAGTTTGGAAGAAGGACCCGTTAGTTTGTTACTGGTAAACGACGGGCAAGACCTGTTAACCATGCCATTTACTGAATTATTGCAGCAGGTTTCCTCGGATCATACCTTATATCCATTAATGGTTGTGGGTATCCATTGTGGCGAAGACCGTAAGATGGAATATGGCATTGCCTATTCAGCCGATTATAAAGGTAGGGGGGCTAAAGCCGGCTTGTATGGCAAGTTTATTTTTGATGAGTTACTTCCCTTTATCAGAAAGCAGTTTCACATACAATCTTTTAAAGAAAAAGCCATGGCGGGTTTTTCGCTGGGAGGGTTAAGTGCGCTGGATATTGTGTGGAACCATGCCAATGAGTTTAGTAAAGTTGGTGTATTCAGTGCCTCTTTATGGTGGCGGAGAAAAGGGTACGAGGATGGTTATGATGAAGAAAAGGACCGACTGATGCACCTTCAAATCAGCAAAGGAATTTGTTATCCCTGGTTACAATTTTTTATTCAGTGTGGAGCTATGGACGAAGTAGCAGACCGAAATAAAAATGGCATCATCGATTCGGTGGATGATGCGCTGGATCTGGTAGTAGCCTTAAAGGCCAAAGGATATACAGATGCACATATCCGGTATATGGAGCTAATAGACGGCAAACACGATGTAGCTACCTGGGCAAGGATTTTGCCGGAGTTCATCCGCTGGGGTTGGGAAAAACCTGAAGCCTAAGATTTTTTTATAAATTCTGATAGTGACACTGTTTTGGTGTCTACTTATATTAGCAAAAGAGGCAATTGGATAAGCATATAAAAAAACCCGGAATAATCATTCCGGGTTTTTTATAGTTAGTAGGGTAAGCTACTAAAAGATGTATCTGAGGCCTAACTGACCTTGCCAAACATCTCCAAAGCCAGTACCTTTTCTGTATGTAGTATAGTTTAAGCTATTATTCACACGGTTCATTCTGAAGATAGGAGCTCCGTTGGCATCCACACCAGCTGCAGCCAGCGGGTTGAAGGTGTTTACGAAGTTACTTACACCCCAGGCAGAATTTATCAAGTTACCGATATTAAAGATATCAGCTCTCAATTGAATGGTGTGTCTGTTTTTGCCGATATTTCTAAACAGTTCTAATTGAGTAGAAAAGTCGAAACGAACGATATAGGGTTGTAATGCACCATTTCTTTCGGCATATTTACCTCTGTTTTTGCTGAGATAAGCATCCTGATTGATATAGGCTTCAAAAGCATCCACCTGCTGCTGAGCTGTTGCAATTACAGTAGCACCCGAAGTAATAGGTAAGAAGTTCATTTGGGCAGTGCTTGCTGGAATGTACATCAGATCATTACCACTTAAACCATCCCCATTCATATCACCACTATACGTATACGAGAAACGACCTTGATTCTGTGATTGACCATACAAGGAAAACTGTAAAGCAGCTGATTTACCTAATTCAACGCGATAGTTTACGTTACCGATAACTCGATTACGGATTTCATTATCACTGAAGGCAATATCTGTATTATTATTACCACGCACACTTTGAATTCCAGCAAATGAGCTGAAGGCAATAGAACCTGGCGTCATATAGTCACGAGCTCTGGTAAACGTGTAAGCTGCGAACCAGCTTAAACCTTTATTACCACGGGCTTGCTTTTCTAATTTTGCAGTAACCTGGATAGAGCCTCCCAAAGGAGCACTTTCCATTACAGTAGCGTCATTAATTTTTGGAACAATACGCAGGGCATTATTCTGCGCTGCACCTGATAAACCTAAACCGGCAAAGCGAGGACGGTTGTCAACACCATTAAAACGAGCGGTAGCAGGAACCAGGTTGGCATTGTAATAATTGATATTACTCAGTGATTGTGTGTACATGAATTCTGCAGTAGCTACGATATCTCTACCTAACTTTTGGTCGATAGCGAAGTTAGAGCGAAGTACCTGTGGAAATCTGAAATCCTTTTCAGTAGTGGCAATATTGTAAGAAGAAGCGGGTGTACCTGGCGAAGGCAGGAAGTTGGGATAGCTGGAAGGTACCGTAGGTTTAAACGGATAGGCAGCTGTATTATTAACATTAACACCACCACTCAACACCCCGTTATTACCCATCTGATTGCTGATGAATACGAAAGAAGGACGGCCAGTGAATAGACCGATACCACCACGGATTTGTGTTTTCCTATCCCCATTTACATCATAGTTAAATCCAATTCTAGGACTAATCATCAATTTAGCAGAAGGAAGCTGAGAAGTACTCAATTTGGTAGATTTACCCATATTATCAATGAAAGAGAAACCATCTACTTCTCTATTTGTAAAACCTGAACCAACAAAGTAAGGAACTTCAAATCGGATACCATAGGTAACATTGAAATTACTTTCTACGTTTACTTCATCCTGTATATAAGCAGCGATTTGACGAGCACGGGTAGTTACCAACCAAGGCCCGCCACCTTCTAAGTTACTGAAGTTAGCACGGTAATTTCTCATAAATACCGGGCTGAAAGGCTGGTTAGGGTTGGCTTTGTATGCGTTGGCAGCTGTATAGAAATCAGCCAGGTTGTTGAATGTGTAAATACCGTTGATCAATGGCGTAAAACCATTGGTGAAAGTGAAACTCTCATAAGATAAACCAGCAGTGATAGTGTGTTTGCCTGAATAGATAGTCAGGTTATCGCTAAACTGCCAAGTATCTGTATTCAACAGGTTGTTTGGGGTAAAAGGGTCGTTACCAAATGAAATGTAGTTCAAACTTTGGTTGGCTTGTGTAGCAGGAAGCGAAGAAGTGCTGGATGTAGGTAAGGTAGTAAGAGGATTGCTTCCATCCTGTATATCTACCATCGGAAAGTCGCCACCTTTTAAACCACGGAAATCACGATTGGCAGTATATCCAAAGGTAATTTCATTGCTTATTTTATTGCTGAAACGACTGTTCAATTGTGCAATTACACCATAAATATTATTATTGATTTCGTAGGCAGAATTAGAGAAAGCAATTGAATTGGCATTTCCACCTCTAGAACCGTTGCTGGTATTACTGCTACTCACACCTACATCTCTCTTTGATAATAATAAATTACCGCGTACACTCAACTTATGTCTATCGTTGATGTTCCAATCGAAACGGGCAACGGCTTTATCACTTTGCGTAACAAAAGGATAACCCTGATAAGATCCCGGATCGTAGTTGAAGTTACTTTTCAGATAAGTAGCCAAGGCATCTAACTCAGAAGCTTTCACACGGGTAGTGTTACCACTAATTGGGGAAGCACCATTGCTTGCATCGGCAGTCCAAAGAGTTCCGATATCATTTCTGCGCTCAGCTTCGTAGTTCAAGAAGTAAAAGAGTTTATTCTTCTTAATGGCACCACCTATACTTACGCCATATTGTTTAACGTCAAAAGCATTGGTAACAACGTCTTGCTTGCCGGCAGCACCTGCTTTGGTACCTACCAAATTTTCGTTACGGGTATTGTAAAAACCAGTTCCATGCATGGTGTTTGTACCACTCTTGGTTACGGCATTTATGCTAGCTCCGGTAAATCCTGCATCGCGCAGGTTGTAGGGAGATACGTTAATTTGAATTTCCTGCAAGGCATCTAAAGAAATAGGCGCCGAGTTGGTTTGACCACCATTCAAGGCACTTAATCCAAAAGAGTTATTGAAAATTGAACCATCTAAAGTCAGGTTAATCGCACGACCATCCTGACCGCCAAATGAAGTACCATTTCCAGCCTGTGGAACCAGACGGGTTAAGTCGGTAATGTTACGGCTTAGAGTAGGTAAGGTTCCAATTAAGCGGGAATTGATATTCGTAGCAGTACCTTTTCTGTCTTTAGAAATCAAGGCAGCTTTTTTAGCGGCAGTTCCGCTTACCGTTACTTCTTTCAATTCAGTGGCCGCATCATACAGCACCACATCAATTACAGATGGCTCACCTAACTGAACGGTAACATCAGAAACAACTTCAGTTTTCAGTCCTACATAGGTGAAAGTGATTTTGTAAGGTCCACCGATCCGTAAGGCAGGAACTGTGAATTTACCAGTTCCGGTAGAAACAGATTTGTACTTAGAACCAGATGGCTCGTGAATTACTTCTACTGATGCACCCGTTAGACCTGCACCCTTAACGTCTTTTACAAAACCGGTAATAGTACCAGTAGTTACTTGTGCCATAGACGTTGCTACCATAAAAATGGAAGTCAACAAAATGGTCAATCTTTTTACGATTCGCATATTTGCTAGTTTTAGAAATGCAAATATGCAGCTAAAATGCTGTTTTCAGTGAATTTGGCCCGAATTAATGATAAAATAATTTAAGCTTTTCTTCATTTTGTTAATTATTTGGTGATAAGAAGGGCCATTCCGGTAAAACAAATCTAAATATTACCGATGCAAGCCTGCTGGCTAGTATAAATGACACTTACTTTAATATAAAAAATATTATAATATGACTTTTATACCCGGTTGAATTATCCACCTCGACAACCGAGAACTATTAAACCCGCTTACTTCCTGTAGGGGAGAAATAGATAACTGATCCGGATCAAAAGTATACATTGGCTCCAACCGGTTTTCATCACGATACCCCATAAATGCCAATCCCTGCATTTGATGCGTGGGCAACTCCCATTTTCTGCCCGCTTCTCGATTAATCAGTGCCATCAGGTTAAAGCATTCTACACTTACCCTTAATTTCACGGGTTGATGGGTAAACCGGATCTGGAACTCCCACTCAAATTTAATATCACACTGAAAAGATACCGGAAGTTGTGCCCCATTTCTTTCTGCAAACCGTCCTCTACTTTTTGCCAGATAAGGGCTTGACTGAATCCAATTTTCTAGCATCGAGGCTTGCTCCCGGCTTCCGATGGGTCTGGTTCCATTAAAGAAAGATACAAAATTCATCTGTTCAATCTCAGCCTGTGTGGGGATATACATCAGTTCATTGTATCCGTTAATTCCATCTTCTCTTACCATACTTTTCCCTTGGTTAACATAGCTATAGGGTGCGTTGGATTGTGCGATCCACAAAATACTGAATTGAAAGCGGTTTTTTTGTTTATTCGAATATCGATCGCCATGTAATCCAATTACCCATTTGTTAGGTCTGCTAAAATCCGACACCGATAAAGCCGGATCATTTCTGCCGTTTACGGTTTCGGTTTGCTGCCAAACGCTGTTCAATACACTGCCGGTAGCATCCCGATAGGTGCGGGTGTTGCTGCTTGCGTAGGAAGCTTCTAAACTCCATATAGTATTCAATTTGAAAAAACCACTCGCTTTCCAAAAATATCCTCCAGCCCCCGATTGTTGCCGGGTATGCAATAAAATGGCATAATCGTAGGGGTTCTTTCCATTATTATCCAATATTAGTCGGGCTCCGGGTAAAGCCGGATACACATTTCTTTTTCCAGGGGCAGCAGAGTTTTTCTCAGGCAAGGGAATGTTTAACTGGGTAAATGCTGGCTCAAATAGGTTGCGGGTGATCAGAGCCGACAAATAAAAGGTACAACGGTCATTTGCATATTGCAACTGGGTGTGGAACCTCGATTGAGTAGGTAAATTAATTGATGCTGCCACCAGCGTTAACGGAATTGTATTGGAATATTCCGGCTGAATCAACCCTGCTCCCACCGGATTTCGGAGACTATTTAATCGCAATCCATTTAATTGATTTCCTTCTGCCTCCCATCCCAATAAGTTATTCCCCCCATTTATATAGGCCGATCCTGGCCATACCATTGGCATCCTGCCTGTTTGTATACCAATTGCAGATTCCAGGGTAAGTTTCGAAACGATTCGCCATCGAATAGCCATACTGGGGGCAAATGCCCATCGGAAAACCGGTGTTTGACCCATGCGCGCTCCCTCCAACGACCGGTACCGGGCGTAAGTAGGCAATACCTCGCGATTGACTGTTTCATTTATCGGGGGAGCTTTAAAAAACCAGCATTTTTGCAGATTACCACTCAGCCACA
>JBIINW010000124.1:0-7870 GCA_044337245.1 Sediminibacterium sp.
TCCTGATAGATGTTGTCATATGTTGCAGGGGAAAACTGCAACAGTTGTGCTTTAAGATTGGCAGTTTCGAAGCTATCTATTTCAAATGATTCTATTTCGCGCAACAGAATTTCATCCGAATACGGGAATATCCGCCAGTTTTTTTGCATATACCAAGTGAAGGGACTTTTGGCAAATTTTGTGAGCGATGATAACTCAATCACCGGATTAATAGACGCATTGGCTGCTACCGGCGGCATCGGTTTTTTCACTAGTGGAGATGGCTGAACAGCGGATAGATACGAAGTAAGTCCATCTGCCCCACCGGATCCATATCGGCTGCTGAAGCTGTGCAACGGGTGCTCAATAATTAGTTTTTTTCTCAGCTGGTAGTCGGGTTGCGGCAATCCCTCTAGGATATAATTTATCAATTCATCTACCAATGCAGACGGCGGAATGGGACGGTTATCTTTTACGTCCTGGCCCTGATAGCTGATGAGCAGGTGTTCCTTGGCAGAGAGCATGGTTTCGAGCAATAAATGTTTGTCGTTATTGCGAATATTCCGGTCTCCCTTTCCCGGATTATTTTTCTGCAAATCAAAATGTGGGCGGTTATCTTTTCTGGGAAACTCGTTATAGTTCATGCCCAGAATAGCCACTACTTTATGCGGAATACTTCGCATAGGGATGAGCGAACAAAATAATACCCCGCCTCTGCCAAAATTTTGCTGGCGGGTTTCTGATTGCAGCGTGGCGTTAAATTGGTAGGCAAATACTTCAAAAGGTACCGGGTCGGCAATATCCGCAGCATGTTGGTTGTACTTGTCTAAATAGGCAATCAACTCGTGGTAGTCGCCGGCATCCTGGTCATCGTTTATAAACAGCATATCTGCGATTAGTTCCCGCACATAGTTTATCCATTCACCAATACTACGGGTGCTTTTTCTTTGTTCGATATGATGCAGCAGCTTCGAAGCAAACTGATGAAATCTCACCAGCTCAAAGATGGTATCTCCTTCTACTATATCAATGGGTATAAGGGTGTCTCCTGAAGGAGCGTTGTAAATGGAGCTCCCGCTGATGCACCATCCCAGTGCCATGCGTTGTAATCCGTATTCCCAACTTACCAGTCGGGTATCGTTTTCAATTTCGCCAGCGGTGCCACAGCGGATATTGGCTGCTTGCATAGCAGAACGAATCAGATCGGGTTGGGTGATACCAAAGCGTTGACTAATATTTTTCGACTCTACTAGTTCCATTACCATTTCGGCTTTCATATTGTCGCTGTTTAGTTCTAGCAAGCGTTGTAAGTCACTAAACAGGGAAGCCCCTTCGGTAATTTTTTGGTCGGAAAGCGTATAGGGAAAATCATAAGGCGCCTCATCGAAAACGGCGCGGATATAAGGGGCATAGTCGTCCATATTAGAACAGAGCACCAAAATGTCTTTAGGTGCCAGTTCTCCAGGCCGGGCATTTACTATTTTCACCAGTTCATTATACAGTACTTCTACTTCTCTGGCTTTTGTATAACAGCTATTAAAAACTACCGACCCATCGTGGAGATTTTCGAGTGAAATGGGTTGTCGGAAAATTCCATGCGCATTTTCAAAAATGTCTTTTTGTATTTTATGCAGCAAGCTGGTAGGGTTATCCGGTGGCGGAACAATCCAGTGATCATACACTTCATTCATCAATTCTTCATTCTGATATAGCAGTGCAAAACTTTCTTTGATTACCGTTCCCCATCCCGTTAACAAACTGTTGCCCGGCAGGTTAAAACCTTCTTCAGGCTGGCGCAATTTATTTTTTTGCCGTTTTTTAATCAGACTTTTTTCGGTTTCATCTTCTAACCAGTAATACGATGGGGCCGGATTCATCAGATAAAAATGCAAGGGAATATAGGCTGCCAGTAATTGAAACAGTTCGAGGTGTAGTGGGGTAATAACGGCAATGCCAAAAAAATGCAGTCCTGCAATTCGGTTATTAAGCTGCGCCTCTTGTGCCGGATTTTTCAGGGCTTCTTTCAGTCTATTTACCACACTGGGTTTGTCGGAAACCCTTCCCTGATAAGCTTGTTGTAATCTTTTCCATAAGTACCATTGAAAGTTTGCGGGTGATTGGGAAGATTGGTTCCAGTCATTAATCAATCCAGGCCGGTAGATCTGGTATTGGTCAAACAGGTCGGCCATTTGATCTGCCAGAGCAATTTGCCGAATGGGGTGATTGTGGTAATAGGCGGCTACATCAGGAAATCTTTGCCGAAATGCCGGCTCACTCAGTTCTTTCCAAATTTTCCAACGAATTTTATCGGAGGTAATAACGGGGCCTGGTTTTTCGGAGAGCCATTCGTGTAGCAGGGCGATGATATCGTTAGGACTATGAAATGCCACATGAGCGCTGATGCCCAGCTGTTGTGCAATTTGTTCGGTAAGCCATTTATTCATTCCCTCGGTTTGGGTAATGATGTGCTGTTGCTGAAATACATCACAGGTTTCTTGTTGCAGATTCTGCGACAGCTGTGCAGCAAGTTTTTCGATGGAGTTGGATATATACAGGTGATTGGGCATGCAGTAATATTTTATAGTTCGTCCATTCGGTGTGTAATGCCCGATGCTCTTTGCACGCTGCCGGCAGCCGTTGCTTTTAATACAAGTTCCGACGACATGATAATGGCTTGTTGTTTTGCACGGGTAACAGCGGTGTACAACAATTCGCGGGTGAGAATGGGAATGTCTGGATGGTTGGGCATACGAATCAACACGCGGTTATATTCTGAGCCCTGACTTTTATGAATGGTCATTGCGAAAACCGTTTCTGCATGTTGAATATACTGAACACTAATGCCGCGCACTTGGCCATTTCCTGCATCCAGCCAAAGCTTTTTTGCTCCCTCAATGGTTCGCACAATGCCAACGTCTCCGTTTACGAGTTCCAGCTCTTTATTGTTACGGGTGATGATGATTGGACGATTTTCATAAAAAGGCGTATCCGGTTGGAGACAATTATTTTTTTTGAGGCGACTTTCTGCTAGCTGGTTGCATTCTGCTAAACCGCCTTTTCCTTCGCGCACGGCGCACAAGATGCGTTGTTGTTGAAATAGTTGAAGTGCTTGATAGATATCCGGCTCGCGGATATAGGCTTCGTAACCGTCGATAAAGGTATTTAAGTCACTATCTGAATCTGGAGAAGTAATGGAAACCTCGCCGCCATTGTTGTTTAGTAAAAACTCATCTAAAATAGTTGTTCGGTTATGTAGTATAGCATCACTCAATCTGCCTATGCCACTTAAACTGCTAAAGCGGTGACTGTATTGTAATTCGATAATATGTTCGGCCAGAGGATGTGGGGTGTTGTTGGCGGAGATTGGCAATGAGCGACCAGGTGTTGCGATAAAACGATTGATAAAGTTTTGTGTATCGGATGAAAATGTATTGATAGCGGCAGTTTGGCTGCAGAGGTCGCCAAAAAGGCTGCCGGCTTCTACAGAGGCCAGCTGGTTTTTATCGCCTAGCAGTAGTATTCGGGTTGATGAGCCGATGGCCGACAATAGTTTGGCAAACAGGGCCACATCAATCATTGAGCATTCGTCTACAATTACTAGGTCGTAGGGCAAAGGATTGTTTTCGTTATGCCGGAAGTAGATATCGTCCTGTTTAGCTCCCAGTAGCCGGTGCAGGGTAACCGGTTGAAGTTGTTGAAGTTTATTGCGAATAGGATCGGGTAGCGGAAGGGTAGTTGATTGTAACGAGTCGGCCATTCGCGTGGCGGCTTTGCCGGTAGGGGCCGCCAATGCAATTCTACAGTTTGGTTGCAGTGTATATTGTAACCAAAGAATTTTTGCAACGGTGGTGGTTTTGCCGGTACCGGGTCCGCCAGTTAGGATGGTAAAATGTTGCAGACAAGCCATTATTACGGCAGCAAGCGACCAGTCGGCACAAAGCTCCGGAGGCAGGTTTTGTAGTGGGTAGTCGGCTTCCAGGGACGAGATCAAATTTAGATGTTGCAGCAGGGCATCCATTTTAGCGGAACGAGTAGCGATTTCGGCATTGAGTAGCCGGTGAATATGGCCTATGATGGCACTTTCGTATTGGAAGTAGCGATGCAGGTATAAGCGATTGCGGTGTAGGATAAAGGGCGCAATATCTCCGGCATTTCCTATCCATTGAGGGCGATTGGTTAATTGTTGGGTGGTAGGATACGCTCCCGCAGGGCTGCCGTTTGCTAATTGTGGATCGGAATCCAGGGAAATACAGATATGCCCTTCCTGCAAACGCTTGGCGAGTAACCAGGCATGGGGCTGCACCAGTGGTTCTGGAAATGCCAGGGCAAATTGAAGAAATACATCGGAATGGGTAGCCATGCAATAAGGTTATACAATGAAATTACAGAACCCCAGTGGATATTAGTTAACCAGCGGGACTGCAAGTTCCATTTGCTGGTTGTAATCTATTTACAGTGTCGGATCAATTTCTGTTAAATCCGTCAAAAAATCGATAGTGCTGGATAATGCAATCGAGTTCTGAAATTGGATTTAAGGCTTCTTTAGCATCGCTTAGTTGAACAAATTTATAATATACAACCAATGTATTATTCGGGATAGTCCCTCTAAGAGGTTAATAGTCAACAGCTTATATTCTAGAATCTACAGTAGGCTGCTTTTGCACTACTTTAAGACTCTCTTCTATATAATTTATTGTAATAGTATTCGTTAAAACTAATTCAGGGTTTCAATGTTAACAACTGCGAAATCAGTATTTCGGACTTGGTTGTGAACCTTTATCCATTTTCTTGGAGCCAGTGTGCCTTATCTGCTGAAAAGTAGTACGGCATTATGGTTAGTCCGAAATAGGTGGTAGTTCCCCCGCTATCACAATATGAAGTGCGGTATTTATCTGGCAACCAAGGTGTAATCAAGACCGTCCAGTTTTTTAATGTAACAACCAATCTATAAGATTTCAGTTGTATCTCAATTGGTGCTGATTTTGATGGCTTTAGGGAAACGCAGATTGTAAGAAGGACTTATATCAGCATCAAACTGAAAAGTAAAGTAAAAACGTGTTATATGGATTCGTGGTTACTATTGCAAACACATTCTGTTATTGCTTTCATCATTGTGGTAACACAAGTTGCGATGATATGGTTTTTGTTTAAAGGCAGGGGGGAGGTTTCCGTTCGTTTTTGGCTGCTGATAAATTATTTTACTTCTGCGGCCTGGTACATTGACCAAATGTTTCGGTTTAGTTTATATGAAAACACCGAAGGTTCGTGGTTGTATAAATTTGAAACCGGAATTATTTATCCGTGCATGCTTATTTTGCAAATGCTGGCGGGGTTCCATATTTTTTATTTGTTTATTCATTCCCAGTTTGAAAAAGAGCGTAAGTGGGTTACAAGGCTTTTTATTCCATTTTCGGTATTCCTTTTTGGCTTGTTTTTCTGGAATGAGTATTATAATAACAGTAATATTGAAGTTTTTCAGGGAGCCTCTTTTATTTGGGGGTTAATCAGCTATTTATTGAATATCAGTATCTCCATTCGAAAGTTGCTGATTTTTAGGCATACGGATAGGAATGCTTTTTATGCTCACGTATGGTTAACCGCTGCAAGTTCATATTATATCATACTTTCAATCACTTGTTTAATTTTTGGTTTGTATACACCCGTTGGGTATTGGACGTACTTTATTTTTATTGGGCTCGCAGAAATTACACTGATTATAGCCTTCCTGTCGTACTCATCTGTATTTGTAAGTTTTCAGGTTAAAATAACAGCGTACAGTTTTGTTTCGGTAGCGTTTTTCCTAGCGATATTTACCTTGCTGTTTTTTCCACCCACGATGCCTCATCAACTCGAAATCCGTCTTTCGCAGCAGGCTGGCTTGAAAAAAGTGTTCCTATTGCTTTTTGCTGCTACTATAGGCATTGTATGGCTATTACCCAAATTATTAAGGCGAACACTTACCAATCCACTCAAAAGATTGTTGCGGGGAGTAAAGGAGGTTAATTTAGGAAATCTGAATGTAAATGTACCCATTTTTTATTTCGATGAAATTGGGTCGTTGACCAAGAATTTTAATATAATGACGGGCACTATACGGGAGTCTAAAGAAAGATTGGAAGAGTATTCGAAAATTCTTCGTGAGCTCTATAAAAATCAGCAGAAAGTACAGGAGGAAACGCTTAATCATGTTAGCCAGGAAATACACGACAATGTGGGTCAGTTATTAAGTCTGGTAAAGATGCAACTGAACCTGGCTGTTGAAAGGGAGGGGTCTGAAAGTCAACTCTTATCAGATGCACAAGAAAACATTGGTCGTGCTATGATGGATTTACGTGATTTGGCTAAGGGAATGAGTAGTGACCGAATAAAAGTACTTGGATTATTTGGTTCCGTAGAACAGGAGGCCAATAGAATTCAGCGAACCGGAGTATGCGAGGTTTATACAAATTACACGGGTACTATTCAATCACTGGATTATCAAAATGAGATTATTCTGTTTCGGGTAATTCAGGAATGTCTTCAAAATATATTTAAACATGCCCGAGCGAAGCGCATAGATATTTCTTTCACTTATCAAACCAATCAGCTAACAATAGATGTGCAGGATAATGGAAAAGGATTTGTTGTAAATAGTAATGGTAACAGCATTGGATTGGGGCTTATGAATATGCAAAATCGTGTGCGGCTAATTGGCGGAACCCTTGTTATTGACAGTCACGAAGGGGATGGCACAAGCGTTTCAATAAATATTCCTTTGCTGTAAAATGCAATCTTTTCCTGCAAACAATTTGCTCATCGAACATTCAACTACAATTACTAGGTTGTGTGGCAAATGATGGTAAAATGTTGCAGGCAAGTGTTTTCTTCTGCAACCAGCGGGACTGCAATTTCCGTTTGCTGGTTGTAGTCTATTTACAGTGGCGGATTAATTTCTGTTAAATCCTTCAAAAACAACCCGTGTACAGGCTCATTAGGGGAGCCCATTTCTTAAAAGTTATTGTATACCGAAAAAAGGGCACTCAAAAAACAGGGAAATTCCTGTTTGCGAAAGACTCCATGTAAGTGCATGATAATCAATTAGATAAGAGTCTTTGTTTTAGCCCAGTTGCTGTTAGTAAAAGCAACAACCATTTCCACCATAATTTATGGGTATCTTTTTTGCGTTAATTAAATTATAAGCGTGCCATGTCATTACCTGCAAAATCATCCTCCAGGGGTTGGTGGGGATCTTTTCTTGATTTTCTTGGAGCCAGCGTGCCAGAGCAGTTGAATGATTTTCCAAACATTGTGGTTAGTCCGCAATATGTGGTAGATATCCATGCCCATGCATCAATGAAGTTAAATATTTGGGGAAAGAAATTCTGGGGTAAGCATTCCCCGGTTCCTGGGGATGGATTATTATCCATGTTAGGGGTGCAGGTAGATTATCAGCAATTAAAATGTGGTCGGGTGGGGGTAATTATTGTGCCCCATGATATTCCGGTGGGGGCAATGCGAAGAAAATTTGGCATGCTGAGCCGGGTTATTCGTTTTTTGAATCGGTTTGCCAATAAAATGGAGCACGAAGATTTTAGCAATTTTACGCAGATCAATAAAATCATCAATCTGTTTGAAGAGCAGATTTACATTACAAACCGAAAGTTAGGTTGTGAAACTTTTGTGATTGCGCGTTCTTATGCAGAGCTGGTGGAAGCAAGGAAGCGGGGTAAAATTGTTTTCATACATGCCATAGAGGGATCGCATGCCCTAGGAAGGAATATACCCCCTAGCCCCGAACAAATTCCTCGGAAACTAAGGAAAGGACACAAACCGGTAAGGGATGGGATGATGCCAGGAGGAACTTTTCTGCGCTACCTGAATAACATTGAGTCGTTGAAAAGCAGGGGTGTAT
>JBIINW010000136.1:0-7184 GCA_044337245.1 Sediminibacterium sp.
CATCTGGCTCGGATGATCAAACTCTCCACCTTTCTCAAAAGCCTTCCAGTCAAATTTTTTATCAAGCGGAGTTAAAGCCTTTTGAGGATCAAAAATGCGTAAATCGGAAGGCAGTGCATTATATGGTGTATAATCTGGCTTATTTGTAAATAGGTCATCAAAATCAGCTGCACCGGCATCGTACTGGTTAAGGTAGGATATGCCCAGGCTGTTCCACAAGGTTTTAAAAAAACTGCCGAAGCTGTAATGCACATGGCCCGCATAATGTTTTTTAGCAAAGGGTGACGCAACCATCAATATGCTGCGGTGGGCATCCACATGATCAACTCCGCCCTGTGGATCGTCTTCTGTTATCACAATAGCCATGTTTTTCCAATAGGGTGTATGCGAAAGGTATTCAATCACCCGGCCAATTGCAAGGTCATTATCGGCCATAAAACTTTCCCTGAAGGGATAGCCATAATCAGCCCTTACATCCCCTCCATGATCATTAGCAATTCGAACCGTCATAACCGAAGGAAGCGGACGCCCAGGTTTACGCCAGCGTTCTTCCACTTCTTTAATAAATACATCTGCACGGTATTGATCCGGGACGGTAGTATTGAAGACAGGAAAAATGCGGGAGGAATTATACTCGAGTTTACCAGGCATTGGATAATTGCCCTGATATTTAACAGTTAAAAGATTGAACGCAGTGTCATTAAAACGACTGCCAAAACCGAGCCCCAACCCGAAATTAAAATAGCGAATTTTATTCCTTTCAAAATGATCCCAGATAGATCCTGCTTCGTTATAATCTTCAGGATAAATAGCACTAGTACCAGATGTAAGAGAAAGAGTTCCGGGCAGTTTTACGTCTCCTTTCATATTGCGGTTGCCGCCATAACCTGCGCTGGTGGTAGATTCTGTCCATTCATTAGGGTATGTATCTACTAGCCACCTATGGCCATCCGAAGAATGGTCGGCATCACAATAAAAGTTGTCGCTGAAGGCAAACTGTTTGGCAAGGGCCAGATGATTAGGCATCACCGTTGCGTTTGTTACAGATAAGGCTCTATTTGGGCTAGTCACAAGAGGAATATTCACTCCAAATCTGGCGATTGTTGAGTCTCCGTTGGCAAAGCTCAATTGCCCCAGCACTTCGTCGTAAGTACGGTTTTCTTTTGGAATAAAGACCCAGTAAAGAATCGGTGATTTAGATGCGCCGGGATATAATGGAATAGGGTTCTTTTTCCTTCCATAAAAAGAAGTATCATTCGCCGACCGGAAAAGAAAATTATTGTCAACCACTTTTTTTGTAAGATCTGCCAGATTTGCAACAGTTGGTACCGGGCAGATAGATACAAAACCCTTCATAAGACGACCAATATTACTGCCTTCTGGACCTGGATTAAAATCCCTGCCCCCATTGGGGCCAGACCCAAAACCTTTTGCGTTGGCAACATAGATTGTTTTTCCATCGGAGCTCACGGCCAATTTAGAAGGAAACCATCCAACTGGAAAATGCCCCTTTACCTCAAAGTTATCTGTAGAGATGATGGCTACTGCATTGATGCCGGATTCTGCCACATAAAGGGTCTTTTGGTCGGGAGATAAGCTAAGTCCAAAAGGTATTACTCCCTTAAGCTCGCCTAGCCTACGATCGGGACTAAGCTTAATATTTTTGATCAGCTTATGTGTTTGTGCATTCAATACTGAAATACAATCATTGGTTCCATTGCTCACGAAAACATATTTATCGGTAGCCACAATTGAGTTGGGACTGGCTCCACCAACCGCTGGAATATCTTCTATCAATTCGCCTATCTGGAATCCAGTTTTTACTTTTGATGTAATAACAGGAGAAATGGGTTTGCTAACATCATAACTCCAAACTGAAAATGCCTCATCTGATAAAGGGTCGCCAAGCCCAGGCAACTGAATGCTATCGTTATAGATACCTTTTTCCGATTTAGGAGACAGATAGGAAAAAGGAGGAAAGGTCATCGCAGTGGCACGCGGTTTTTTTGGATCAATATTTTCAAGCAGTTTATATTCGTACATGCCTACATTGGCAACATAAACTGTCTTTTCATTAGGTGACAGGGCAACTCCAAAAGGATAGCGACCTGTTCTAACACTGTGAATAACTTTTCCGAGAGGAACATCCACTTCAACCAAACGAAACCCAATCTGATCAACTGCATACAGCTTATCACCCGCCTTGTTTAAAACCAGGTCGCCGATATAGCCATTTGAATAGTCGGTAGAATCGGTCTTGTGCGAACAACTAATGGTACCGGTTGATTTTCCAGTGGCCAAGTCGAAGAGATAAATCTTGTTTTCCTGACCCCCAGCAACGTATACGGTTTTATTATCGGGGCTGATAGCCAGACCCATAAAAACCGAAGCCAATATCCCTTTATCAGTATATGCATTTGGTGGAATTTGCTGCACTTCCGGTGCATTGGAGCGAACATTTCGGATAATTGTGATAGACAAGGGGCTGGTTCCTGAATTAGAGGTTACTAAGGTATTGCCGTCTGGGCTCAGCACCATACCATAAGGATGGGGTGCTACCATTATAGATGATCCATGAGGGGTTAGTATACGTCCGTTGGGAATAATGGTCTTCCCATCTTTATGAATTTCCGTTGGCATATTACCTGCAGGAGGACTAATAATGGTCTGGGCACTCAGTTGTGTAACCATCATCAAAAAAGCGGTTGCGGAAAATATTTGTTTAATACGATTATTCATTTTTCGATTTTCGTAATTCAATATTAATTTACTTTCATTCTTTACTTTGTTACAACGCTGTATTAATACCCTGCTGCGTAACCATCTTTCCGGAATTCAGAAGCACCATGAAACACATGGTTAACGGAATCCTTCATAATAGCTTGGTAACCTCCATACCCACCAAGGTCATGACCAATTAAATGGCCCATTCTTTGCAGTCGCGCAACCATCATTGGTGAAAATCCACCTTCTTCCAAAAAGATAGTGCCCTTTCCTTTGGCGCCAATTCCTTCGGGTGTAGAAGAGCCAATATGGTTTATTCTGGCAGCATCTCCAGCTTCCTGAAGACCCATTTTGAAGTCAATTAGATTAACAAGCACTTGTACCTGTCCTAAGGGCTGCATGTCGGCACCCATTACGCCAAAACTGATCAGCGGTTTGTTATTTTTTGTTACAAAAGCCGGAATTAAAGTATGAAAGGGGCGCTTTCCCGGTGCATAAGAATTCGGCAATCCCTCTGTGAGATTGAATGAGCAACCCCTGTTTTGAAGGCTAAAGCCGCATCCATCAGGGATAATGCCAGAACCCATACCGGCAAAATTACTCTGGATTAAAGAAACCATATTTCCATATTGGTCGGCAACCGTTAAATAGATGGTATTACCAAATCTCTCCGGATCGCCCGCATAAAGGCTATCCAATACTTTTTCGGGGTTGATCAGCCGGCTGCGTTGAGCGGCATATTGCTTACTAAGCAGTGCTTTAATGGGAACATTGTAATAATCCGGATCTGCATAGTAGCGGGCACGGTCTTCAAAAGCCAGTTTTTTAGCTTCAATAAAAAGATGGGTATACTCTAAGCTGCCGAATCCCATAGAAGAGATATCGAATTGCTCAAGAATATTTAACATTTCTAGAACTGCCAACCCTTGGGTATTTGGAGGCAGTTCCCATACATCATACCCCCTGTAATTAACGGAAACAGGATCCACCCATTGGCCGTGATGAGCAGCCAGATCTGATTGTGCCAAAAAACCACCTTCGACATGAACGGTTTTTTCTATAGCTTTAGCAACAGGTCCTTTGTAGAAAGCATCTCTGCCTCCTTTCACCAATAACTGAAGCGTATTTGCTAACTCAGGATTTCTAAAGATTTCGCCCATTGCAGGTGTTTTTCCTCCAGGCATATACACTCTCCGGTAGCCTTCATATTTATTTAAACTCCCTGCATACTTCTTCCAGGAATTTGCGATCACTTCTGTAACAGGAAATCCATTGGTTGCATACTCAATTGTAGGATTGAGTAATTGATCCATGGGCAATTTACCAAAACGGTTATGCAGCATATACCAGCCATCTACACATCCGGGTACTGAAACAGAAAGTGCTCCATAAGAGGGGATTATTTTCATTCCATGTTCTTGGAACCAGGAAATTTTAAGCGATTGGGGTGATCTTCCGCTGCCATTCAATCCTATAACTTTCTGAGATTTTGCATCCCAAACGATAGCGAAAATATCTCCACCTATGCCATTGCCCGTGGGTTCTGTTAAACCCAACATGGCGTTCGCCGCAATGGCGGCATCCATGGCAGTACCGCCTTTCTTTAATATTTCCAATCCAACCTGTGTGGCTAATGGCTGGCTGGTGCATACCATACCATGTTCACCCAATGCTTCTGATCGGCTGGAAAAATATCGTCCACTATTGTACCTTACCTGTGCAGGTAAATGATTAACTAAGTTCGTGACCAGTAACACTGTCAGGATACCGGCAAACGGTATCCTGACAGAAATATACTTACTAAAATCGTTCATACTATATCACATTAATTCATCCACCACATCTTGGTATTAATATCATCTGGACCTTGTGCAGACACCGCTTTCTTATAATTATCCAAGTTCGTAACCTGCGCACTCGATGGATAAAGAAATCTCACTGGAATACGATCAGCGTTAAAATTTACTTTAGAAGGAGTAAGTACAGGAAAGCCAGTACGCTTCCATTCATGCCATGCCTGCCAGTCGTTGTAAAACATTGCAATCCAGCGTTGTGTTCCAATTAGCTGTAGCGCATTTGTTGCATTATAAGCAACTCCAGGCTGATTTAAGTAGGTAGAAGTAGCAGAAATATTTACTCCTGATACAGATTTATAATAGTCCATTGAAGCCTTAATTCCATCCTCATAGTATTGCTTTGCATCACCTGTGATATAACCTTTAACTACGCTTTCTGCCAAAATAAATTTCAATTCAGAAACTAACATAATTAACCCCTGAGCAGCTACTGGAACTTGAATGTCTTTATAGTAAAAAGGACCTATTTGAGATGATTTGGGTACAATATTACTTCCAAGGTTAACATCTGTTTCGCCATTTAGTACCCCAGAATACTTAGGGTTGCCGGCAGTAACCGACTCCGGAGTTGGCAGAAAAAATATTGGTAATCGGGGATCCTGTAACTCATTTAATTTGTCTGCAAATGTTTTGGAAAGGCGAACATATTGGATATCGCCTGAACGGGTAGCGGTTAACGGGAAAAGATTAGGTGCTTCCACATATTTTAATACTGCATTATCCCCAATAGCCCCCATAAGAGGATAGGTAGCCGGATTCGCAAGCATCTCACGCATATCAACCGATGGATTCACTTTGTTTGATCTTCTAAGGAGTAATCGCATGCAAAGACTGTTTGCAAACATTTTCCATTTTAGAACATTGCCATTAAACAGGATATCACTTTTAATAAGCTCTTTTTTGGCGTCTAAAAGCAAATTCGCTTCTTTTAATTCTTTTATCAGACCAGCATAAATTATTTCTTGAGAATCGAATTTCGGTAAATAAACAACTGGGCCGCCATCTATCCCTTTTTTACCCTGTAGCGCTTCTGTGTAGGGCAGGTTGCCGTAACCGTCTGTCATACGGGAGAAAAGAAGTGCCCGCATAATTTTGGCAACAGCCTTGTAATTGTCTAACCCTCTTTCATTTGCTATATCTAAAAGGTTTTGCACATTCCGAAGGTTGGCGTATCCATTATCCCATGTACTAGTTGAGCCTACACGGTACCTGTCAATTGACGGCTCTCGAACCTGGGTCATATATTGCATTAGAACATTTCCACTGGAAAAACCATCACCCACCAGATTATTTACTGAACCCCTGATGATATTTACCATCAGTAGTTCTGGGTTGATTACTTCAGGGTTATTGGGATTAGTATTAATTGCTTCAAAATCTTTATTGCAACCAGAAATAACCACACTAATAAAAACGATTATAAGAAAGAATATTTTTTTCATATTCAGAGTATTTATTGATTAGAATTTAAAGTTTAGATTAAGCCCAAAACTTCTGGAAGCGGGTAGTGACATGTTTTCTGAACCGGGAACAACCGCATCACCAGACATAGCAGAGGTATCTGGATCAACATGTGGTACTTGGGTCCAAAGAGCAAGGTTTCTACCAACTAACAAGATTGATATATCTTTAACTGGACTACGTTTCAACCATTTTTTTGGAATAGTATACCCTAATTTAACTTCTCTCAGTTTAAGCCATGTGCCATCAAATGTTCCCGCTTCTCCGTTAAAATATGCACCCCAATAGGTTTCGCCCCTTACGTTTACATTATTGGGAACATACTTGCCATTTGCATCAAGCATTACACCATTGCCTATAATACCCTCCCTTCCTTCAAGAGATTCAATAAGTTGTCCTGCTTCATTAGCTCGTACGTACATATATGGATAAAATTCGCCGCCAAATCTCCAGTCTAAAAGAAAGCTTGCAATAATTCCTTTGCAGTTGAAGTTGTTGGAGATACCTGCCGTCCAGTCTGGATTGTAGTTACCAAGTAGTTTAAGGGTAGGATCATCCTGCGTAATACCGTTGAGGTAAATGATATTGCCATCGGGGTCTCTTCTATAAGTGGTTCCGTACATGTCGCCCATTCTTCCTCCAACCCTTGCCTGATTAGAGAGAACAGTGCTCGGCAATTGATAAGTACTTAAACCATCCGCTAGTTCTTTTACAAATGCTCTGTTTGACGCCCAGTTCAGGTTAACGTCCCATTGAAATGACCTTGATTTAATCGGGGTAAAGTTCAACATTATTTCAAATCCATGACTTTGTATTTTTCCGGCATTCACAGAGTTCGAAGTGTATCCTGTAGTTGGGTCTATGGCCAGGTTGATGATCTGATTTTTGCTAATTGTATTGTAATAAGTAAAATCTATGCCGAGACGATTTTTAAAGAAACGCATTTCTGTACCCAGTTCATAAGTATCAAGCATTTCCGGTAGAAGGTTGGCATTGGCAATAGAAGAAGGTTCAGAAACAGTTTGAAAGGTTGACCATGCCGTAGAGTATCCATATACATTTCTTAACCTATAAGGCCGTGTATCATTACCTACTCTTGCCCAGCTCATTCTTACTTTACCATAACTAAGTGCTGATTTAGCA
>JBIINW010000125.1:0-7804 GCA_044337245.1 Sediminibacterium sp.
TTTCCCTTGTAACGTATTTCAAGGGTTTCGCGGTTGTATCGTTGTCCATTACATTTTTCGCAATGAACATATACATCGGGCAGAAAGTTCATTTCAATTACCCGCATCCCACCGCCTTCACAAACATCACATCTACCTCCTTTCACATTAAAAGAAAATCGACCGGCCGCATACCCCCTAATCTTTGCTTCTGGAACTGAGGCAAAAAGGGTTCTGATTTCAGTAAAGAAGCCACAATAGGTTGCCGGATTGCTGCGCGGGGTTCTACCAATGGGAGATTGGTCAATCTCAATCACTTTATCAATATGCTCTAATCCCGAAATTGAAGTAAAGGGTTGTGGATGTACCCGGCTATTATAACAATGTTTAGATAGCAAGGGATACAGGGTTTCATTAATCAAGGTAGATTTTCCGCTGCCACTTACACCTGAAACAACAATCAAGGTTCCCAGGGGAAAGCGAACCTGTACTTTTTTCAGGTTATTACCCGAAGCCCCTTTCAATTCGATACTATTACCACTGCCCTTTCGCCTGGTTTCGGGTAAGGGTATTTTTTTGTTGCCATTTAAATAGGCAGCCGTATCCGACCCACTTTGCAAAACTTCGTGTGGAGTGCCGGCGGCAACAATTTGTCCCCCTCGGCGCCCGGCTCCGGGGCCAATATCCACCAGATAATCTGAAGCAAGCATAATATCGCGATCGTGCTCAACTACCAATATGTTATTTCCAATATCTCTCAAATTAAGCAGCGACTGGATTAACCGTTGATTATCTCGCTGATGAAGTCCGATAGAAGGTTCATCCAACACATAGGTAATACCCTGTAATTGAGAACCAATTTGTGTAGCCAAACGGATTCTTTGAGATTCACCGCCACTAAGGGTTCGGGTAGGGCGATTGATAGATAAATAATGTAGGCCTACATCCAGCAAAAACTGCAGCCGCTCCCGAATCTCTTTTAAAATATCTCTTGCAATTTGCTGCTGCTTGGCAGATAATTTTTTTTCAATACCTACTAACCAAGCTTGCAGGGCATCCAAATCCATTTCACTCAACTGTGAAATATTTTTTTCATCAACAAAAAACCAGCGACTTTCTTTTTTAAGTCTTTGCCCTTCGCAAGTAGGACAGGTTTGAATGCTCATAAATTTTTCAACCCATTCATGCAGGGTTTCGGTGCTGTTTCCATGCGTAAACCAACGCTGAAGCATTGGTATAATGCCTTCATAAACTCCCTGATCATATAAAGCAGATACCGGACTATCCCCTGCATTCATCACTTCTAGCGGACCAGCTTCGGTGGATGCAAACAACAGGAGGTTGCGGGCGCTTGGGGTTAGTTCCTTGATGGGCTTATCTAGGCTAATCTTATTTTTTTTCGCAAAAACTACTACTGATTTAAACAGATAGGCATCCCGCTCTTCCCCCAGCGGCACAATACCCCCTTCTTTAACAGAAAGCGAGGTGTCGGGCATTACGGCAGACAAATCAATTACTGAAATAGTGCCCAATCCCTTACAATTTTCACAGGCACCGTAAGGTGAATTAAAGGAAAATGAATTGGGGGAGGGTTCCTCATAACTCAAACCCGTTGTTTCGCACATCAGCTGTTTTGAATACTGAACCACTTTACCAGAATTATTAACCAGCAGAAAAAGTAAGTCCTTCCCCATTTTTAGCGATTGCTGCACACTCTGGCTGATACGAACCTTCATGGAATCATTTACAGGTAACCGGTCGATTACCACTTCAATATCATGAATTTTATAGCGGTCAACCTGCATTTTAGGTTTGAGATCTAGTATTTCTCCATCCACCCGCACTTTTAAAAAACCTTTTTTGCGAATTTCTTCGAATAGCTCTCGGTAATGCCCTTTTCTACCCCGAACTACCGGTGCTAATAGGGTAATTGCGTCTCCGGAAAATCTTTCGAATAAGTTAGCGATAATTTCTTCTTCACTAAAACGAACCATTTTCTTACCCGTTTCATAACTATAGGCTTCACCGATACGAGCATATAGTAAGCGCATAAAGTCGTATATCTCTGTAACGGTTCCAACGGTTGATCGGGGATTTTTATTGGTAGTTTTTTGTTCGATAGAAATTACGGGCGATAGGCCGGTAATCTTATCCACTTCGGGGCGTTCCATATCACCCATAAATTGTCGTGCATAGGCACTGAAACTTTCCATATACCTGCGCTGCCCTTCATTAAAAATGGTATCAAAAGCGAGCGAAGATTTACCGCTTCCGCTAACCCCTGTAAAAACCACCAGTTTATTTTTGGGGATGGAGATATCAATATTTTTCAAATTATGCTCACGCGCACCGGTAACTATTATGTAGTCATTATCAGGTAGAGAGGAAGGTAAATCGGGAACAGAACGCTTAGCCATATATAAATGTAAAGATAACAAAGCCAGTTCGGAAAGGTTGGGGATAAACGAGCTGTAGAGGATTTTTTTGGGGGAAATCTAAAAATTATTACCTTTGTAGTAGTTCTTTATACATACTTATCAAGAAAGGCAGAGGGAATTAGGCCCTGTGAAGCCTTGGCAACCCATGAAACCAGTGTATCGGAATCATGAAGGTGCCAAATCCGACCACACATCGTGTGGAAAGATAAGTCAGTGTTACACAACCTTACAAGTCGTAAATTTCTCGACTGGTTTATTACCCTGCTTTCTTGTTATTATGTTGTAAGAATGATGTATTTCATTCATTCATCGTTTGCCGTGTATGCTACATCCATGGCAAGCAAAACTGTTTAACTTGATTACTTCCATGAAATTGATTTGGCTGAAAACACTCAGTAATCTTTTCTGCAAAGCAACAAAATTTAGAATACGCTAATTAATATGTTACCCATGAGTACACAACAACCCCTGGTTATAGGACTATTTGGATTTGGAGTAGTAGGTGAAGGACTTTACAAAGTACTACAGCAAACGCCTTCGCTGCAGGCCCACATAAAAAAAGTATGCATAAAAAATCCGAATAAAAAAAGAGCGGCGCCGGATAGTTTATTTACTACCCGCAAAGAGGATATTCTGGATGATCCGGAAATTAATGTGGTGGTAGAAGTGATTAATGAATCGGATGCTGCTTTTGAGATTGTTACGGTTGCACTGCAACGAAAAAAATCAGTAGTAAGTGCCAGTAAAAAAATGATAGCCGAACACCTGGAAGCATTACTGTTGTTGCAACAACAAACCGGTACTCCGATGTTGTATGAATCAGCGGCCTGTGCTTCAATTCCGGTTATCAGAAACCTGGAAGAATATTACGACAATGACCTGCTTCATTCTATCCGGGCGATTGTAAATGGATCTACCAATTTTATCTTAACTAAAATGTTCGAAGACCGGTTGGATTTTACAGATGCCTTATTATTGGCGCAGCAACTGGGGTTTGCGGAAACCGATCCCAAACTGGATGTGGAAGGATGGGATGCCCTGCATAAATGGATTATATTACTTAACCATGCGTATGGAATAGTAGAGACTGCTGAAAATATTTTATTCTCCGGCATTCAAAATATTCAATTGTCGGATGCCGTAATTGCTAAAGAGAAAAATAACGATATCAAATTAATTGCTCAGGCGCGGAAATTAGCCAATGGAAAAGTGGCGGCTTTTGTTTTACCACAATTTGTTCAAACATCCGACCCGCTGGCATTTGTAAAAAATGAATACAATGGAGTGGTGATAGAAAGTGGGTTTGCAGACAAACAATTTTTTTATGGAAAAGGTGCCGGAAGCTTTCCAACTGCCTCGGCCGTGTTGAGTGATATTTCGGCATTGCGGTATCAGTATCGGTATGAATATAAGAAAAAATATTATCATCCCCCGCATGAATTAACGGATGACTATTATATAAAAGTGTACCTGAGTTTCAACGACTGGAAACAGATTCCAAGGGAGAAATTTGAATGGATTGAAGAGTGGCATGCCAACTCGGATAGAAAATATCTGGTGGGGGTTATCCATCAGCAACACCTGAAAAATGGTAATTGGTGGAAGGAGGATGCCATCAGTTTAATAGTGATGCCTGATCCCATTATCGATAATCTGGATATTATTCAACTAAAGAAGAAAAGTCTGGAGTTGGCGGGAATTCAGTAAACTGGCTTAGGGGATCCCGCAAGTGTGGTAATTTAATTTCCTATATCTTTATGTTTGCGGGTAAATCATATGAAACTTTCTGCCATCCTACTTCAGGCCATGTATTTGGTAGTTGCTACCTCCGCTCTCTTGTTTATTGGAAGTTGGTTAACAGGTAAATATGCCTTTTTTTTATTGCTTAATGGCGATGGGGGACGGGTAACAGACTGGCTTTTTTGGGGCTGGACCTACCTAGGAGATGGCATCATGTGGGTAGTGGCTTTGCTTGTAACCCTTCGTTATTTTAAAAACCGTTGGAAGCTGACTTTATTTTGTTTGCTCATTTCCACGTTATTTTCTCAAACAGGAAAACAATTGTTGTTTCCAGACGCTTTAAGGCCGGCAGCCGGGCAAATAGCGATAAGCCAGATTCATACAGTACCTGGGGTAACATTACATACCAGTAATAGTTTTCCTTCCGGACATACTACCGCAGCTTTTACACTGTATTTACTGGCCTGTGTATTTTTTCCCGGCCGAACAACTCTATTGCTCGGATTTTGCTTGGCGCTTGGGGTAGGCTATTCAAGAGTATACCTGGCACAACATTTTCCCACCGATGTGGCTGCTGGCATGCTGGTTAGTGTGGTAACCATACTATGTTCACTTGCACTGGAAAATGTTATATCCGCTCAAAAAGTAAAAGCTACCTGATATGAGATTATTGTTGCGTGCACTATTTGCAATCGTATTGAATATTCCCTGGTTAATTCAGGCTCAGGATACCACCCAGCAGGTGAATATTTCTAGGGTAAACAAGCAAAATCAACAGGCCAAACCTTATGTGATATTAATTTCCGCTGATGGATTCCGGGCCGATATGGCAAAGAAATTTGGAGCTACCCATCTGCTAGAACTGAGTAAGCAGGGCGCAGCCGCCGAGTATATGCGTGCCAGTTACCCAACCATTACCTTCCCAAATCATTATAGTATAGTTACGGGCTTATACCCGGCGCATCATGGATTGGTGGATAACGCATTTTATGATAGGGCGAGTGGACAAACCTATCAGATGGCCAACAAACAACAGGTGGCAGATGCCTACTGGTATGGAGGAAAGCCTTTATGGGTTTTGGCTGAACAACAGGGTATGTTAAGTGCCAGCTTTTATTGGGTGGCTACTGAAAGTGCCATTCAAGGTATTCGCCCTACCTATTATTACAATTACAATGATAAAATTTCCATTGATAATCGGGTAAATACTGTTCGTGAGTGGCTGAATCTTCCGGAAGATAAAAGACCTCATTTTATTACCTTTTATTTTCCGGAAGTAGATTATGCCGGCCATGTTTACGGACCGGATGCTGCAGAAACCGGAAAGGCAGTAAGATGGGTAGATGAGGCGGTATTTCGGTTGCAGCAAGTGGCAGAGGCTTCGGGGTTACCGGTAAATTTTATTTTCGTATCCGATCATGGTATGACGAATATAGATCCGACAAAAGTGATGGGGTTACCGAGTTGTGTAGATACTTCCCGGTTTCGTATTCCCCAAGGAAATGCAATGGTGCAACTGTATGCAAAAGACCCCTCCTACATCCTTCCTCAATATCAGGCACTGCAAAAAAGTAAAGGCTTGTATGAGGTGTATTTGAAGAATGAAATGCCCAAATACTGGCATTACAGCGAAAAAGATGACTATTTTAACCGGATTGGCGATATTTTGCTCGTGGCGAAAATGCCAGCCATATTTAATCTTGGTTCAGGCCCTATGTCGCCCGGAAAACATGGATACGATAATCGGGAGCAGGATATGTTTGCCAGTTTTTATGCCTGGGGACCTAATATCGAAGGGGGGAAAACAATAGCGGGATTTGACAATGTGCATATTTATCCCTTGATTGCTCATATTTTGGGGCTCAGCTATTCCAAAGGGGAAATTGACGGAAAATATAAGGTACTTCGTAAAATAGTAAAGAATCGTTAATTTTACGGATATTTAGGTGATAGTCTGGGTAACTCCGGATAAAGTAGGCGCTCAAAACCAACCATGAAAAACAACATCAGATACTTGCTGGTACTAATAAGTACGAATGTACTGTTGTTTGCTTTCGTGAACTTAGGAGAAGCCCAATCTGCTTTTACCCAAATCCCCTTAGAGATTAATCTTAGTGTTACAAAAAGTTCAGAGCTGGAGACTAAGGGTATCTGTGTAGCCAGGGTTAACTCTCCGGATTCAGCCAAAACCAGGTGTCTCCGGTATAACATGGATAACAATAAGTTTTACGCCCATACGAACTTTGAGGGAAATATTGATCGGATTAGTTTTCAGTCGGTTGCCCATCATCAAATTCCAGAAAGTTGGAAAAAACTAGGGATTCGGCTTGCCAGCAGTTATCGATACCAAAAAGCTAAACAAGCAGAAGTAAACAATGCAAAAGCTGCCGAGCCTGAGTATGGTAATACCCTTACCGAATTTATGGCCATTATTACTGCTCAAAATGCAAAAGAAATTACGCGGAGAGTTTCTTACAAAAGTGATTATCAGATTGGAGAAACCGTGGCATTTGTAATCGATAACTACTACTTTATGGCTGAGTTTATGAAATGGGTAAAACCCGAATGGTGTAAAGAATGCCCCACCTATTCGGATTACAATAATGGACTCGTTTCCATAGAAGTTAACCGGCCCTATTAATTAAGGTTTATCAGCAACTTTCTAGACTAAAGTAAGCAGCGGCTTACCTAATCTTTCCAGCGCCATTCGCCCGCGATTTGAAGGGGTTCTTTCAATTTATTCTTTATTAGAAAAAGACGGGTTTCCTCATCCGTCATTGGCTTGGCATCTAATTTAGCAACATTGGCCAAGCCATAAATAAGCATAGCATTATACCGAACCGTATTTTTCATGCCCTGCTCGTCTACTAAATTAAAACCATCACAATCTGCGTGGTAACAGGGTCCGGAATTGTTGGGTAACGAACCACCTGCACCTCCTCCGGTTGGAATGCCCTGTAACAGGAAGGGTTGATGATCGCTATGTAACCCGGCACCCGACCGGAAAGTATTGGGGAAACTGGCATCCACTTGTTGAACGGTGGCACCTATCTGTTGAAATAAATCTTTGGTGGTTTCTATAGAGGAAGAAAAACCCTTGGGGTCGTTGGTCATATCATAATTGAGCATATATCTGATATTTCCAAGTGACTTATTTTTCTTTGCCTGCTGCACATAATGTCTGGAACCCAAGAGACCTTGTTCCTCTCCCATAAACAGTACAAATTCAATGGTTCTAGCGGACTTTATTTTTAATGCCTGAAATGTGCGGGCCATATCTAATACCGAAAATGAACCAATTCCATTGTCGATAGCACCGGTTGCCAGATCCCAACTATCTAAATGCCCGCCTACTACAATTTTTTCTTGGGATAAAGAAGTGCCTTTGATGGTTGCGATAACATTTCGGGCCTTAATCATTGCCGATTGGTTGGTCATTTTAATATTCGCCTGTAATGGATTTTGCAACAGTTGCTCTTTCAGTTTCATGCCATCTTCTTTGCCAATGCAAACTGCCGGAATTGGAATAAGCTTCCCGGTAACGGAGGCTGTTCCGGTTAATAATATTCCTCCGGGCGGAGTATTAATGATGATGATTCCCTTCGCCCCATATTTGGTAGCTAAGGCAGTTTTTTCGGAACGATGTA
>JBIINW010000126.1:0-7737 GCA_044337245.1 Sediminibacterium sp.
ATTGGAATAAGCTTCCCGGTAACGGAGGCTGTTCCGGTTAATAATATTCCTCCGGGCGGAGTATTAATGATGATGATTCCCTTCGCCCCATATTTGGTAGCTAAGGCAGTTTTTTCGGAACGATGTAGGGTTCCAGTTCCTGGTTTCGAATTGGGTAAAACTCCGAGAAATACAAGGGCTATTTTATTTTTTACTTTATCCGGTTGGGCTAAGTAATCTTCTTCTAATCCATTACCCATATCTGCTATGGGTAATTCGATGAATGATTTTACTGGAGAGTGAGCTAATGTTACTGCCTTGATAGGAACCATTTGATTGGGAGTACCTACCTGCAATGAAAGGGTTCCTCTACTCCAACTTTCTACTTCGAATGGTTGAAAACTAACCTGAGAAAAGCCCCAAGACTTAAAAAGTTGATAGGTAAAATCTTCTGCACGCTTGCCATTGGTTGATCCGGTAAGGCGGTGCCCGATTTGAGTAGTTGCCGCTTTCAATTGACTATATGCCTGTGAATGTTCCTGTACTTCCTGATTAATTTGGGTGAAAACAGGAGCCCAGGCAGGGTTCGACTGTGCCAATAAGCATTGAAAAGATATTGCTAACGAAAACAAAACAGCTAAAGCTTTCCTCATAATATAAATTGAGGAATGAATTTACTAAAAATATGGGATAAGAAAGATATAGCTGTAAGTAAGGGAAATAACTTACAGTAAAGGGTTCAAACAAAGCAGACCGGATTTTACGATATCAGCCAGTTCAGGCTTCAATGGGATGGTTTTTATTTCCCCTCCTTTTACCGTGTACGAAACTGATTCTATTTTACTATTTAAAACCTGGGTCATGAATTTTTCCAGAATATAATAAGTGTATTGGGTAACTTGTTGTCCTTTTACCCGGTTAAGCATAACCAAAGCCTGCGGTAATCGTAAGGAATTTTTATCGGTAAAATTTAAAAGTAAATCACCCTCTAATTGTTTGGGGGCTCCATTGGAGGTAAAGGCCAATGTTACATAATTAGAAACACTTGCCATTTCCACTCCGAGGCCACAGGTTTCACCCCCGTTAGTTTCAATGGTATAAGGTGCCAAATATTTAACACTAAGTCCATCACTAAAATAACGGGTTTGTATAACACAGGAAGGTTGTGAAAAAGCAACCTGAAGAATTCCCATAAACAAAATGGTAATCAGTCTCTTAGAGGCCATGGGGGGGATGTTAAATACTTTTTGTAAATAAAAGTATCTAATAACGCTTTTTGCGAAACGATATTGTAATCGGTTTTTCAACATTGGATATTGAACAAATATAAGAAAAAAATAGATGATATAGAAAATATGCAACTTAAAGATCTCACAAAAAAAACTCCCTCTCGGAGGGACCTTAAATTTCAATTAATTGATTATCAACTATTTACAGTTATGTTTTTATATGATAACTTGATGAAAAGGAAAGTAACTACATTATCTAGACTGGAATGGGGTAACAATGGGTGTACTGATTTCTACTGACAGTAAAATGGGGGCATTCATATAAATACCAGAAATTTTCATTCTCATTTTATTATAACACATAGCTAACGCTCCCAAATAAGCAGGTATTAGTTCTACCATTGTTGCTTCATCTTCAGCCAGTAATAAATGCATCTTTCAAAAAATAATAATACAACCAGATACAAGCAAGGCTTTCGAAATGGCTGCTTTACGCATTACTGAATTTTTTTCATCATTTCCCGGATGGCTGTTTCTAATTGTACATCTTTTCCATTGAGCAGATCTTCATACCGCAATGGAACGCGGATATCAGGTTCGAGCTGTAAATTTTCAGTGGGTCGGTTTTCTTTACCTAAAGTAGCCACCATAGGAATTCCAAAAACAATGGTGGGATCTATTTGTGTTTCCCACCAAACGGCTGTTCCGGTTCCTGGAACGGGCATACCAATTAAGGGGCCCACACCGCTCGCCTTGTATACATAGGGGAAAATAAATGCGTCGCTGTAATTTCCCTCTCCCATTAAAACACAGCTGGGCTTTTGCCATCTGTCCATTGGCTCGGTTGCCGGAACCTTATTTCCCTGCGGTGCAAATTCAAGATAGGTTTTGCCACTAAATAAAGTGAGCAGGTCGTTGTGTAACCAACCGCCTCCATTAAATCGGGTATCAATAATAATGGCTTTCTTGTTTTTATTTTTACCCATCACTTCATCAATCACCGACCGGTAACTTCCGTCGTTCATGCCCTGCACGTGCACGTAGCCGATGGTACCTGCACTGATTGAGTCAACCAGTTGATACATTTTACGTGTCCATCTTTTATAAAGCAGGGCAGATTCTTCAGCAAAGCTTATGGGTTTAGTACTTTCTTCCCAGGTATTACCTTGGGCATCCTTTCCGGATAACAAGGTAAACTTACCAGCTTTTCTGTTGAGCAAACGGGCCCAATCATCGGATCCGTTAACAGATTCGCCATCAATTTTCTCTATTACAGCGCCAGATTTGATTTTACTTTTTACTTGATCGGCCGGGCCTTCTGCAATTACCTCCATCACTTTAATACCCTTTCCTGTAAAGCTTTCATCATACAATAATCCCAATGCTGCGGTATTATCCGGATTTATGGGTTGAGGAGAATAACGACCTCCCGTATGCGACCCATTTAACTCTCCCAATATTTCACTCAACAACTCTTGAAAATCGAAGTTGTTGCTAATATGGGGTAAAAATTTACTGTAGGCATCGTGGTACATTTTCCAGTTAATGCCATGAATGGTAGGATCATAAAATTTCGCCTTTACCTGTCGCCACGCATGTTCAAAAATATAAGCTCTTTCTGCGGCGGGGTCTAATACCATTTCCGTGTTGATGGCAATAGGGGTGCTTTTGCCAGCATCATCGACTTTTAATAATGAACCGTTATTTACTACAAATATGTTTTTACCATCTTTTGAAATATCCAGTTTACTACCTCCGGCTCCCAATTTGGCCAAAATTTTTGTTTCCCTTGTGCGGGTATCGCTCATCCAAAGGTCGTACCCCTTTTCAAATGCCGCCAGGTAATAAATTTTACTGCCGTCGGGGGTGAGTGCATAATCGCTGATAGAAGCGCTGTTGATTGTAAGCCGCAGCTTTCGGGTTTCTATGCCAGTAAAATCTGGTGACCATTTTACCCCCGAATCTTTTTTTGTTTGGGCTTTCTGTTCTTTTTGTAAGGCATATTCATCTTTGGTTAATCGAAATTCATCATACGCTGCATCATCCAGAAATAGGGCATAAATATCTACTTCCCGATTACCTTGGTAGGCCAGCGAACGCCTGCCATCTTTATTATTAGCCCAGGTAAGTATTTTCCCTTCCATACCCCATTTGGGATTATTTTCACCGAAGCCGCTGTTTACGGGATGGAGAATGGGGGTATTACCGGTTGCATTTATAACAGCCGTATGCGCACCACCAAAACCGAAATACTGATCATCGGCCAGGAGATACTTGCCATCGGGACTCCAGCTGAAATCGAGGTCTCCATCTGCGTAGCTAAAATTTCTGCCGGCGGGTAATAAAGTACGCGACTGAGCGCTGGCTATAGTAAAAACTTTTAGAACGTTGCGATTTTCCAGATAGGCAACTTCTTTTCCATCGGGTGAAAATCTCGGTTGAAATTCTTCAGCAGCAGAAGCAATCAGTGCCTCTTCTTTTAGCAGGGTACTGGCATAAAAATAAGGTTCCTCCTTTCTAACCATTTTACAGGTATAGATATCCCAGCTGGATCCACGTTCAGTAGCATAAATCAGCGTTTTGCCATCGGGCGACCAGCGAACCATTCTTTCCTGTTCGGGGGTATTGGTTACACGTTTGGTGATGCTACCTTCTACACTGGTAACAAATACTTCTCCTCGGTTAACAAAAGCAATTTCTTTGCCGTTGGGAGATAGCACAAATTCATTCACTCCTCCTGTGATGGATACATTCTTCTGAGTTGATTGGCGACCTTCATTTTGCAGGATGATGGAAAGTTGCTGGGGAGACTGCTTATCTTTCATAGTATAAATAGCCCCATCATACGTAAAACAGAGCAAGTTCGAATTGCTAATACTCAGGTGCCTAACAGGATGATCTTTAAATTGGGTTAGCTGAACAGCAGCAGTGCCGTTGAGCATTTGTTGATAGAGGTTCTGATTACCATTTTGCTCACTCAAAAAATAAACCGATGCATCATCCGAAGCAAATACAGGCTCACGGTCTTCTCCCGAAAAGGAAGATAACTGGCGGTATTTTTTTTCTTTCAAATCTAGCATCCAGATATCCCGGGTAACAGAAGAAGTATGGTGTTTGCGCCAGGGATCTTCGTAGCCTTTTCTATCCTGAAAAACCAATTGTGTTCCTTTGCTATTCAATTTAGCCAAATCCATTCCAGCTCCAGACAATAAAAGAGGATTACCTCCCTGCACACTTACTGAATATAAATTGAGGAATAAACGGGGACTATAAAACCGAATGTTATTGGCACCAACGCCTCTTCCGCTTCCAAATAAAACGTTTTGATTATCGGGAGCAAAATCAAAAGGGTAATCATTAGCTGAATGCCAAGTAAGGCGCTTAACCTGTCCACCAGAGGCCGGCACTGTAAACACATCAAAATTTCCATAACGATCACTTGTGAAAGCGATGGTTTTACTATCATGGCTCCAAACTGGCATCATATCATGGGCTTCATGAATGGTTAATGGTCTGGCAACGCCTCCTTTTGTATCAACCAGATAAATATCTCCTTTATACCCAAAAGCAATCGTATTTCCATCCGGAGAGATTGAAGGATAGCGAAGCCAAAGAGGATTATTTTGAGCCTGCAAAAACCCGGCAACCAAACAAATAATTACAGTACTTATTATCTTTTTCATAGTAAGAATTTTCAATTTGCTTATATATGCTTAAAAATACAAGAAAGATTCAATACTAGCCTATCATTCTAGCGAAAATATTCTCACATATCGGAATAAATAGCTGAGGTTATTGAACTTGAGGTATAGGCAGTGGTATCGGACAAACAAAATTGCCTGATAGAACAATCAATCTAAAGGAAACTGGCAAAAAGCAATACGGATTGCAAACTGTAAGAGTTACTACTTTTTACAGATGAGGTATTTTGCTTATTGGCAGGCTCCGATTTTATGCAAATTAACACCTCTCAATTTTCTATACTATAAGCGTTTCTATCAAAACTATTAGATGAACGGTTGGAAGCGGGTATCAATCACAAAATGAATTAGGATGGTTTCTACTAATTTATTTCATATAATAATTCTTCTTGGCAGGACTCATTTTTTCAATGGCATAGCGCAGCATGGTTCTGGGCATTTGGGATTTAAATTTTGATAAGAAGGCTTCAATTACTTTCGAATCGCGTTTCCATCCTTCTCTCAACATCCACCCGGTAGCTTTGTGCATTAAATCGTGTGGATGACTAATAAAAATTTCTGCCAATTTCAACAAATCGTCAAGCTCATTATTTCGGATAAATGCCAAAGTGGTAAGCATAGCAATTCGATTTTTCCATAAATTTTTTGACTGGGCAAATTGGTATAAAATTCGGCGGTTACGATTTTGTAACCATTTACCCAGAACAATCGGGGCAGAACTATCTACCAAGTCCCAATTATTAATACAATGAACATGAGATAGATAAAAGTTAACCCAGTTTTTTGCTTCTGCTTGATCAGCACTTTTTAAAAAACGGGTATTCAGCATAAACAAGGCGGTTAGTCGAATTTCATGATAGGGAGAAGATAATAAATCTGAAATATCAGCTTCCGTAACTTGGTTAGCATATTTGGCAGCTAGGGACCTTTGAATGGGAACAGCCACACCCAAAAATTGTTCTCCCTCTCCATATTCACCTTTACCGGTTTTAAAATACCTCATAGAAACCCGGGCACGCTCGGAATTTGCGTGCTTGCGAAGTTCCTTTTCGAGTAGAAGTAAGCTTTTCATGAGTACAAAATTATGCTATAGTACATTACTGATCAATGAAATAGGTGGTATCTGTATGAATGTTACCAATAGTAAAGCATACTTCAATCAGAACTAAGGCCTATAAAATTAATATAACGATTTTTAGCCGAAATGTAAAATCCTGCCATAAATCACTGTTGATATACTAAATTAGCCTTGTATTACTAAATGCAATGGTTGATTATGCTTTTCCGATCTATTTATATAGTATTCTTTATAACATGTGCGTTTGGTGTATATATTTTTTTACCTGCATTATTACCAAAAGCGAATGCACAGGTAAATGAAAAAAAAGGTAGTAAGCCGCCAATTGTTGATACACCACAAACAGTTCTCTTAATGGGAGTCGGTGATTTGATGCTGGGTTCGAATTATCCATCACCCAATTTACTGCCCCGGAATGGTGGGAAAGATATTTTACTGGAAGTTGCTCCTGTTCTAAAAAAGGCGGACATTACTTTCGGCAATCTGGAAGGAGTTATCCTATCGGCAAATGGCACACCGAAACAATGTAAAAATCCCGATTACTGTTATGTTTTTAAAAGTCCGGATAGCTATGTACAAAACTATTTAGACGCAGGATTTGATGTACTGAGTTTAGCGAATAATCATACCGGAGATTTTGGTGCCACGGGCAGGGAAAACACCACCAAGGTATTACAGGATGCGGGTATTCAATTTGCTGGTATTGAAGCACATCCCTACACCATATTTGAAAGAGAGGGTATTCGTTATGGGTTTTGTGCATTTGCACCCAATACAGGTTCGGTATCCTTATTAAAAATAGAGGAAGCGGTTTCACTGATCAGGATGTTAAATGACAGCTGCGATATAGTAATAGTATCGATGCATACAGGGGCAGAGGGAAGCAAGTACAACCATATTACCAGAAAAGATGAAATATTTGTTGGCGAGAATCGGGGTAATCCCTATTCCTTCTCGCACCAGGCCATTGATGCGGGGGCAGATATTGTTTGGGGTCATGGTCCGCATGTAGTGCGAGCCGTAGAAGTATATAAAGACCGCTTTATTGCGTATAGTTTGGGCAACTTTGCCACCTATGGAACCATCAATGTAACTGGGATAAATGGATATGCGCCCATTATTGAAGTTGAAACGGACCGAACCGGTAATTTTATTCGTGGTAAAATACATTCAGCCATACAAATTAAAGGCAAGGGGCCTAGATGGGATATAAGTAATCGGGTGGTGAAAGAGATAAAAAATCTAACCCAAGAAGACTTTCCGGAAAGTAACTTATCAATTAGTAAGGTGGGGGAAATCACTGTTAGGAAAGGGAGATAATAAATACCTAAGCGCAGGAATAAAAGAAAAAATGCACTTATTACTTGAATTTACAATTACTTGAAATATAGCAGTATTTTCTTTTTCTTATCGCTGCTTGCATTCATAACTAAATTAAGGAAGTCCGTTACAACATTTCATTAACATTTTACTGATAACAAAACTATTTTGTTATGTATCTAATGTATGTAAGACCAATTAAATAGTTTTTTTAATAAAAATCCAATATTCATAAGCGGTTAACCAAAACTGCCCTGGCCTGCCTGTACTAGCCTATCACCCAGCATTTTACAATTACACCGCCTGCAACCTTTGCCGAAAGGAAATATTGCTTTAGATAATTTTTACAAATCCAAAATCCAATCCATGAAAAACACAAACCTTAACTCTATCCAGCGTTGCTTTGCCATCATGGCAGCCCTCGCTATTC
>JBIINW010000015.1:0-25555 GCA_044337245.1 Sediminibacterium sp.
AATCCAACATCCCGTATTACCTTCGCCAGCAAATAGGTTTAGCAAATGAATATTTTACTATTAGGTTCGGGAGGTAGAGAACATGCCTTGGCCTGGAAAATGGCTGCCAGTCCGCACTGTACTGAATTATATATAGCACCCGGCAATCCAGGCACTGCCCAAGTAGGCACCAACCTGCCGGTTTCAGTTACCGACTTTCCTGCCATTCGATCCCTTTGTATCAACCATAAGATAGACATGCTGGTAGTGGGTCCGGAAGAGCCTTTGGTAAAGGGGATTTACGATTATTTTCAGCAGGATGAAGCACTCAATGGAATGATTGTGGTGGGGCCTTCTAAAGCAGCCGCGCAGTTGGAAGGTAGCAAGGCTTTCAGTAAACAGTTTATGCAGCGACATGGTATTCCCACCGCACCATATGCTGAATTTACTGCTGAAACCTATCCCGAAGGGCAAGATTATATCCGGGAACATAGCCTGCCGATTGTGGTAAAAGCGGATGGGCTTGCCGCCGGAAAGGGCGTGGTGATAGCCAATTCGCACGAGGAAGCCCTTCGCGCGTTTGAACAAATGATTCGCGAGCAACAATTTGGCGAAGCCGGCAGCAAAGTGGTAATTGAAGCGTTTTTAACCGGTATCGAAGTGAGTGTTTTTGTGCTAACCGATGGCGAAAACTACCAGATAATTGGTCATGCAAAAGATTATAAACGTATAGGGGAAGGTGATACAGGCCTCAACACCGGCGGAATGGGTTGTATTAGTCCGGTACCCTTTATGGATGAGCTATTTTGGAATAAGGTTACCCAACGCATTATAGAACCCACCATTGCAGGCATTCGGGCTGAAAAGCTTACCTATAAAGGATTTATCTTCTTTGGATTAATGAATGTACAGGGCGAACCCTGGGTAATTGAGTACAATTGCCGCATGGGTGATCCAGAAACGGAAGTGGTGATGCCCCTCCTGCAAACCGACCTGGTAGCCCTTCTGGCAGCGATGGACAATGGAACCCTGGCTGATACTAACATTTCGTTCTTCGATAAAAAAGCTGCTACGGTGGTAGCGGTGAGTGGTGGATACCCGGGTGTATATGCAAAAAACATTCCGATTACTGGTTGGCAATTAGCTCCCAAACACCCGCAAACACTGGTATTTCATGCGGGAACAGCCCAGACCAACGAGGGGTTGGTTACATCGGGTGGGCGGGTAATGGCGGTTACTTCTTTTGGGGATACGCTGAGCGAAGCGGTGCAACATGCGGTTGCTACTTTAGAACAGATTCAGTTTGAAGGGATGTATTACAGAAAAGACATCGGGTACGAATTTTAACCCATACGCTATAGTTGTGTGAAACCCTCTAAAAATAAGGATTTACCCTTTGTGATTCGGTTATTTTCAACCACCTTTGTACTCTAATTTCAACTTTACAGAGAATCTCACATACAACATGTCTTTATTTAATTTTTTTACCCAGGAAATAGCCATGGATTTGGGTACTGCCAATACCCTGATTATCCATAACGATGAAGTAGTAGTTAACGAACCCTCTATTATTGCGCTCAATCGCAATAATATGAAGGAAGTGCTGGCCGTTGGCAAGAAGGCTTTGATGATGCACGAAAAAACGCATGAAAGTATTCGTACAGTTCGGCCTTTGAAAGACGGAGTAATTGCCGACTTTAATGCTGCCGAATTGATGATACGGGAGTTGATTAAAATGATTTACCCAAAGAAGCCGCTGTTCCCTCCGGCCTGGAGAATGGTAATTTGTATTCCTTCTTCCATTACAGAAGTAGAAAAGAGAGCGGTGCGCGACAGTGCTGAGCAAGCAGGTGCCAAAGAGGTTTATATGATTCACGAACCTATGGCTGCCGCACTGGGAATTGGGATTGATGTAGAAGAACCGGTAGGCAACATGATTATTGATATTGGTGGAGGAACAACCGGCATTACGGTAATTGCTTTAGCAGGTATCGTTTGCGATCAGAGTATTCGTATTGCAGGTGATGAATTTACGGCCGACATTATGGAAGCCCTGCGTAGATACCATAGTTTACTTATAGGTGAACGTACAGCAGAACAAATAAAAATAAACGTGGGGTCGGCTTTGAAAGATTTAGAAAATGCGCCGGAAGATATTCCTGTTAATGGAAGAGATTTGGTTACCGGAATTCCCAAACAAATCATGGTAAGTTATCAGGAAATTGCCGAAGCCCTGGATAAAAGTATTTTCAAAATAGAAGAAGCCATTTTAAAAGCACTGGAAACTACCCCACCCGAATTGGCATCCGATATTTATAAGCGGGGCCTTTACCTTACCGGCGGAGGTGCCTTGCTGCGTGGGCTCGATAAAAGATTAAGTGCCAAAATTAAACTGCCGGTGCATGTGGCCGACGATCCGCTGAAAAGCGTGGTGCGTGGTACCGGTCTTGCATTAAAAAACTATCAGCGATTCCCCTTCATCATGCGATAGGCGCCTGTTTCAGCGAAACGCTGTATGGCGATTTTTCATACAACTAATTTCATACTTTTTTTACGATTGCTATATTTAACAGGCTTTGAGAAACATCCTACTTTTTATACAGCGATACTTTACGTTTATCTGCTTTCTGATTTTGCAGATACTATGTATTGTTCTGTTAAGCAGAAGTAGTAAAAGTCATGAAACCTTTTTTTCTACCGCAGCCAATGAAGTAACTGGCAAAGTAAATCAGCAATACAGCGGTGTTCGGCAATATTTCTCCTTGCGGGAAACCAATCGGATGTTAACGGAAGAAAATGCCCGGCTGAGGAATGAGTTGACCAATAATTATATTGATACAGCTTCCACCCAACTAGTTACAACAGACAGCACCCAACGGGATTCAGTGGGCAGAATGAGAAAATATACTTTTCTGCCGGCACATGTAATTGGAAATACGATAACCCTACAAAATAATTTTCTTACTATTGAAAGAGGATCTGCACAGGGAGTGCAAAAAGGAATGGCAGTAACTTCACCACAAGGCATTGTGGGTGTAGTAGTTGAAGCCGGCCCCAATATCAGTCGTGTAATGAGTTTACTCCACCGCAATAGTAAGGTAAGTGCCATGCTGAAAAAAGATGCCGTAACTGGAAGCTTAGAATGGGATGGAGCCGACCCCTCCTACCTTACCTTGCGGAATATTCCTAAAAGTTCTGTTATAAAAAAAGGCGATACGGTATTAACCAGTAATTACTCAGCCAACTTCCCTTCCCGGCTGATGGTGGGTACTGTTGCGGAAATTCGTTCTGATTCGGAAAGTAATTTCTTTTCTCTTACAATTAAAACAGCGGTAAACTTTTATAATATTCAGTACGTATATCTGATAGAGAATGTTAGATATAAAGAACAGCTATCTCTGGAACAAACTACCCCAACCCGGCAATGAACCCCATCATCAAACATAGCATCCGATTTATTTTATTCATCCTGTTGCAGGTGTTTGTGCTGAATACCATTCCGCCATTACACCAATTTATCGTTCCCTACATCTATTTTCTGTATATCCTATGGCTTCCTCTGGGGATTTCTCGTTTTTGGCTTTTATTGTTGGCGTTTATATTTGGTCTTACCCTAGATTATTTTACTGGAACCCCGGGCTTACATGCTGCCCCCTGTGTGGCGATCGCCTTTTTACGACCTTTCTTGCTGAAACTGCTGCTGGCGCAGGAAACCGCCGAAGCAGGCAATATAGAACCTGGGAATAAAAGCATGGGGTGGGCACCGTTTATTACGTATGCAGTGCTGCTAATTCTACTTCACCATAGTTATTTGGTACTGATTGAGTGGCTGCAATTTGGCAACTTCCTGTACTTTATGGGTAAAGTGGCCGGAACTTCCGCTATTAGCTTACTCCTCATTCTAATTGCCGAACTGCTGATACCGAGAAGAGAAAAACAAAGAGCTGTAAAATAATATCTGGCTACTTCTAAACGTTTACATTCTTTGATAAATTGTTAGAAGATGCAGAGCATTTCATCAATTTTGTAACACCAATTAAAAGGTTCCCAGAACAGATAATATGCCGGTATTCAACCAAAGTAGAGGAGGAATTATTCAAATTATTTTTGCTGCAGTAGTATTCGTTATCATTCTGCAATTGGCCAACCTCCAATTATTTTCTACCAAATACAAGCTGGCAGCCGAAAATAATGCGCTCTTCAAAAAAGTTATCTACCCCGATCGAGGAATCATTTTCGACCGGAAAAGAAAGCCGATTTTAGAAAATGTAATCATATACGATCTGGTGGTTATTCCGGTAGACAGTAAAGGAACCGACACTGCCGGGCTCTGTTCTTTATTAAAGATAGATTCGATTGAATATAAAAAGCGGATGCGGGATATCATTAATAAAACCGGGATGGTTCGCCCGGGCATTTTTGAGCCAATGTTAAGTGCTGAAATGTTCGCCCGCCTGAACGAAAACTTATATAAATTTTCCGGCTTCACACTTACGGAACGTTCTATAAGAAATTATCCCTTCCACGCAGCTGGGCATTTGCTAGGATATATTGACGAGGTAGATACCAGCTTCTTGCGGGTACACAAAGAGGAAGGATACCAAATGGGGGATTTTGCCGGCAGAACCGGATTGGAAAGAACCTATGAAAAAGTGCTGATGGGAAAGCGTGGGGTGAAAAACTATATTCGGGATAATAAAAGCCGTCTGCAGGGAGAGTATGAGAAGGGATTATATGATACGGCTGCCGTAGCCGGTAAAAATGTTTTCTCATCGCTGGACGTAGAACTGCAAAAAATGGCGGAAGAACTGATGACCAACAAAGTGGGAAGTGTGGTTGCCATCGACCCAGCTACCGGAGGTATAATATGCATGGTAAGTGCTCCCACTTTCGACCCTAATTTTTTAACAGGCAACCAGCGCAGAAAACATTTTGCCGATTTGCTCGCTGATCCGCGCAAACCATTCAATAACCGGGCTATCCAAAACAATTATTCTCCAGGTTCGACCTTTAAAACGATTGTTGGCATGATTGGACTTTCCGAAGGCGTAATTGATGAACGTTTTTCCGTTACCTGTAATGGATATTTTACCGGGTGTGGAACGGGTAAGCCAAAATGCCTCGACAAAGGCACTTTCAGCTTTAAGGAAGCAGTTGCACACAGTGATAATAGCTACTTCTCTACCGTTTATAAAAAATTGCTCGATCAGTCAAAATACGAAACCACCGATAGTGCCCTCAATGTGTTTAATTCCTATGCTAGTTCATTTGGATTAGGGAAAAGGCTGGGAATAGACCTGCCTTCAGAAAGAGGGGGACTTTTACCTACTTCTGCTTACTACCACAAGGTGTATGGTAAGAAATTTTTTCCATGTAACATCATTTCCAACGCAATAGGACAAGGGGAAGTAAATACTACTATGCTGCAAATGGCGAATGTAATGGCAATAATTGCAAATAAAGGTTGGTACTATACTCCCCATTTGATAGACTCAATAGAGGGCGGTGATTCAGACGATTTGCTTGCGGGCTTTAAACAAAAGAGATTGGCCGACCAACGTATTCCTGCCAATGTATACGAGGCTGAGCAAAATGCCATGCAGGCCGTAATGGATTATGGAACGGCTGCTGGTTCTGCCGTTCCGGGGATTATCGTTTGCGGTAAAACCGGTACCGTAGAAAATTATGCGAAAGTGAACGGACGAGTAGAAAAACAACAGGACCATTCGTTTTTTGGTGCCTTTGCGCCGAAAGACAATCCGCGCATAGCCATCGCCGTAATTTGTGAAAATGCCGGCCAAGGTGCCTGGGCAGCTGCCCCTATTGCTAGTTTACTAATTGAAAAATACCTGAAAGATTCTATCAGCGGAAAAGAAAGAAAAGAGAAATATACCACCATGGTAAACAAAAATCTGATCCCCAAACTGATGCGTTTGGAAATGGCCAAGAATGATTCATTAAAACAACTTAAGGAGAGCCGTTTACAGCAACAGAGATTAATGCAAGAGTCAATAGAAAAAGCTGCCGAAGAGGCATCGGGAATAGAACAACCTATTATTCCAAATACACCTGCAGTACCCAAAAAAGAAACTCTTAAGGAGGCAATCATTCCTAAAAACGGTGACAAGAAAAAAAAGTACGCAATCAGCTAGTATGGCCACCCAAAATAATACATTATCTAAAGGCATTGACTGGACCATTGTTTGGTTATACGCTGCTTTAGTGGCTATCGGTATACTGTGTATTTTTATGGTTGAATACCGGGCCGATGGAAATTGGATGAGCACTTTGTTTTCCGGTAAAACCAATTATAGCAAACAAATTTTATTTGCCGCCTTTTGTGCAGTGGTGGGGATGTTTATTCTTTTAACCGACAGCAAACTATTTACTGCCTTAGCCAATTTGATGTATGTATTCGGCATTTTACTGATGTTGGCAACTTTTGTAATTGGTAAAAATATCAATGGCTCAAAAAGCTGGATACCCTTAGGGGGAGGGTTTAATTTGCAACCTGCCGAACTTTGTAAAATTTTTGCCGCCCTGGCATTGGCAAAATATCTGTCCCGACCAGAGACGGTTTTCAAAAAAACCCAGTCACAGTTACTAGCAACCGCTATCGTTTTGCTTCCCGCTGCTTTGTCTATTTTACAACACGAGTTAGGACTTGCGCTGGTGTACACCGCATTTCTAATCCCAATGTATCGGGAAGGAATGCCTGCACAGATTCTGATTATTGCCATTTCATTCGGTGTTTTAGTAATTGCGTCCTTAACTGTTGAGCCTAATTTATTGGCAGCCTTGCTCACTTTGCTGGCTGGAGGAATTTTATACCTGTTGCGAAAATCCATCCGCAGAAATCGAAGCATCATAACAATTGTGGCAGCCTGTTGGATCTTTTGTGTGGGAACACAACGATTATTAGTGCCCTACATTTTTAATAACGTGCTGGAGTGTTATCAGAGTACCCGTATCTATAGTATGGTAGGAAGAGATTATGATTGCAGCTTGAACCAAAAATCTGCGCGCAAAGGCAAAGAGCGGCCGGCAAAAAAGCCTGATGATTATAATGTGCGGCAAAGTAAAATTGCCATTGGCTCAGGGGGTCTTACCGGAAAAGGGTTTTTAAAAGGCACGCAAACCCGAGGAAAATATGTTCCTGCGCAGCATACCGACTTTATTTTTACATCATTAGGTGAGGCTTTTGGATTTGCAGGTTGCTGTTTATTTTTGGGCATCTATCTTTTTCTACTGTTTCGGATTATAAAAATGGCCGACCGACAAAGAAGTACATTTAGCAGGGTGTATGCTTATTCGGTAGCCAGTATCCTGTTTTTTCACATAGCTGTTAATGTGGGCATGACGATTGGTTTATTCCCAATAGTTGGTATTCCGCTTCCATTGATTAGCTATGGTGGATCCTCCTTACTAACCTTTACCATTTTACTTTTTATTTTATTGCGGTTAGATGCAGATCGACAAATGGTTTTGCGATAAATAAATGCTTCCATTAGTTTTGCAACATGCAAATAATACCCCTTTCGGAAGGAAGTTTTACAATAGATGCTTCTAAACAGTTTATTCCTTTTGATAAAGAAGCTGATTTGTTATCGGAAAGAAATCGCGGTAGCTTACTAGTAGAAATTCAACCCTTTGTGGTAATGATAGAAAAGGAAGTGATTTTATTAGACACCGGATTGGGATTTTGTGATGAAGCGGGCATTCCTTTTATTCACCGGAACTTAGAGCAGGCTGGCATTGCGCCGCACCAGGTTACCAAAGTTTTGTTAAGTCATTTACACCGCGATCATTCCGGCGGCATCAGTTTCCCGAGTAAGGATGGCAATGAGCGATTCATCTGTTTCCCTTATGCTACTTACTATTGCCAGCGCAGAGAATTTGAACTGGCAATGAGCAGGTCATCCGCCTCCTATCAACCGGAATATGTAAGCTTATTAGATGAATATAGCCGGGTAGTTTGGCTGGAAGAGGAATCAGGATGGATTGATCAGTTTATTCATTATCAGGTGACTGGGGGTCATAGCTTATTTCATCAGGTATTCAGTATTGCTGATGATGGCAAAACTGCTTTTTTTGGAGGAGATGAAGCCCCTCAATTACAGCAACTAAAGAATAAGTTTATTGCCAAGTACGATTTGGATGGCAGAAGGGCAATGGAATGGAGAAAAAAATGGTGGGAGGAAGCTGCTACCGACCACAGAACCTTTCTGTTTTATCATGATATACAAACCCCTTTGTATAGTCGCTTCTAAATTACTGACGTATTTTGTCGGCTCGTTTTTGCATTTCCTCCCTTACCAATTTATTAAATTCCCTATCGATGGTATATACTTTCTGAACCCGATCTTCGGCTACTAAAATTTTTCTAAACTCGGGCTGATATTTTTTGCGGATAGTTAAAACTTTTTCTTCCATGCCAATAATGTCATCCGTACTATTCAACTTAACCCGGCGCATTTCCATATTATAAGGTGTGTACACTTGCCAGAAACCTGAATCTGCAGAAGTAAGTTTCAGGTATCGATTGATAAATTCAATCTTCAATCCCTGTAATCTGGCGAGGCGCTCTCCGCGCTGGGGGTTTTGTGCACGAGCCATCCCTGAAACCAGCAGAAAAGCAAGGATAATTAAACTTTTACGGAAAATATGAGATACTGATAGCTTCATATTGGTTAATTCATTTCTTCTGGCATCCATTCGATGGTTTCGGTGGAAGCAGTTTCTTCTAAATAAAGATTTATTTCTTCGTCACTTACCCCTTGCATTTTTTTTGTTATCTCCCGATATACTTCATTCTCTGGTGCTAAAACTGTATGAGATGAAATGGAGGATTCCTGGGCCGATGCCGTTATGTTGGGCTGCAAAGGCAGGCGGTTGGGGCGGCTATCGGTAAACAAAATTGCAGCGGCTACTAATACGCCCCCAATTGTTGCAGCAGCAGCATACGATACAATTCTTTTGTAAGAAAGGGGGAACAAACGTCCATTACCTGCAGCTGGGGATGATTTAGTTTGATCCAAAATTCTATTACTGAGCAGCTGAAAATAGTTATCGGGAACAGAAAAAGGTTTGCCGCTTCCGAGTTCCCCTATTGGTAAAACTGGATCCATTACTGCGTGTAAGCGTTCAGGCAATGCCTCAAAATATCCATTGGGCACTTGGAAGGGCATAACCTTTGAGGGCCAGGTTAATCCGGGTGTCAATTCCTGTAATTCCTGTAATTCCTGTAATATTGGATTATTATCTTCCATCATCAAATAGTTTAGACAACCGAAAGTCGACAGGGTTTAAAAATTTTTAATCATTTCGGCTAGTTTTTTTACTGCATGGTGATAACTGGCCTTTAAAGCCCCTTCGCTGGTTTGTAATACTTCACTCATATCGTGATAATTCATCTCATCAAAATATCGCAAATTAAATACAATGCGTTGTTTTTCAGGTAGTTGTTGAATGGCCAACTGTAACTTCCATTCTATTTGCGCCTCGTTGAAGTGGGGTTCTGCCTGCAATTGACTAATAGCTGAAGAATTTGCCAGTTCCTCATCCATATTTACCATACCCCTCCGCTTTTCTTTCTCCAAAAAACTGATACTCTCGTTGGTGGCGATACGGTATAGCCAGGTATAGAGTTGGCTTTCTTCCCGAAAATTATCCAGCCCTTTCCAGGCCTTTAGCATCACATTTTGCAGCACGTCATCTGCATCTGCATGGGCAATTACCAAACGACGGATGTGCCAATAAAGGGGTTGCTGGTACTTGGCAATTATGGCAGTGTATCCCTTTTCTCGGGTTTCGGGAGAGTGGAACCACTGCAATAAAATGGAGTCGTTGTGGTGCATGTAACAAGTTAGCGTAAAAAATATGCAAAATTTAGACTGCCAGAAAAGAAAAGAGTTTAACGCATTACAAAAAATTATAAACTTAGCTTTTGGAAAGTTCAGAACTTTCCAAAAGTTGCAGGAGTTGATTTTGCGGACGCTCTTTCAGGCTATTTTTTTTCAGGCTATCTTTAAGCACCGAAAGCACCGCAAACTCACCCTGCGTATTCACAACCAACCACCTATGCCTTCCTCTCAATATATTCAGCAGTTTAAAAGAAATGTAGCCGACAAATACATCATCTATAACAGCCTCTTTGCCGCACTCCCCTTCTCCGGCATTGCCAATGTAGGCGCCCTACTTCCTCTATTGCTTCAATCCTGTAAAGAAGGGATGGAAGAAGGAAAAAGCGCCACTGAAATTATCGACCACTTTTTCGCTAAACATACCCAGGTTTCCACCAATGCCGAAAAACTAAACCGCCTTTTCAAATTCACCCAATACATAGAACGACAGGTGGTTTTATTCGATGCCATTGAAGATGCCGCATTTACCAGTATCAACAATATCTATGGGCCAGGTACGCTCACCGCCTTGTTAAATGAAGCTACTTTTTCCGGTAAAACCCAAGCCCTCAAAAATAAACTGAAAAAATTCTCTGTTCGCATCGTATTAACCGCACATCCCACCCAGTTTTATCCCGGTACTGTGCTGGGAATTATTCACGACATGCAGGATGCCATCAGTAAAAACGATTTTCCAACCATCAACTCCTATATTCAACAGTTAGGCCTTACACCCTTCTTCAATAAAAAACAACCTACCCCCTTCGACGAAGCAGTTAACCTGATGTGGTGCCTGGAAAATATTTTTTACCACTCAATCGGGAATATTTATTCCTTCATTAACCAAGAAATTTTTGAAGGCGAATATAATGGCGATAATCCCTTTATTCAATTGGGCTTTTGGCCAGGTGGAGATCGGGATGGCAACCCATTTGTAGATGCCGCCACTACCCGAAAAGTAGCAGAAGCGCTGCGCAGCGCCATAATCGTTTGTTACTATCGCGATATTCGCAAACTGAAACGCCGCCTTACGTTCTCCAATGTTGAACAATTGGTTACAGAAGTAGAGTCGCTACTTTATGAAAATGTTTTCCGACCCAAAGAAGCTGAACGCATCACAAAAACCAGTTTGCTGGAAAAACTTACTGCCATCCGGGATCTTATTTTTCAATACCACCATTCACTCTACCTACCGCAACTCGATAACCTGATAAATAAAGTACGCATCTTCGGAACCCATTTTGCCACACTCGATATCAGGCAAGATAGCCGTATTCATACTCAGGTATTACTCGATCTAGATCGCCAATGTAAACAAAAATCTTATTCCCGCATTCTGCCAGACAATTATGCATCACTGCCCGACACAGAAAAAATAGCCTGGCTGGGAAGCCTGCACGGACAACTAGAAGCCGAACTGTTCGAACCCGGAATAGCCCGAGATACCCTCGAAAGTATCTATGCCATTGCCGCCATTCAGTCCAATAACGATGAAGCAGGTTGCCATCGCTACATCATCAGCAATTGCCAAAGTGCCGTAAATGTGCTGGAAGTAATGGCCCTGTTTCGACTATGTGGATGGAAACCCCAGAAACTAACGGTAGACATCATTCCCCTGTTCGAAACCATTGACGACTTGCAGGAAGCAGAAAAAATCATGGAAGCACTCTACCGCTACCCGCTTTATAGCGATCATCTGAAACAAAGAAATCAGCAACAAACCATAATGCTGGGATTCAGCGATGGCACCAAAGATGGCGGCTACCTGCAAGCCAACTGGAGCATTTACTGTGCCAAAGAAAATCTTACCGCCATCTCAAATAAATACAATGTCAAAGCCCGCTTCTTCGATGGCCGCGGGGGCCCCCCATCACGTGGAGGAGGAAAAACCCACCAGTTTTACGCATCCCAAGGCAACCTGATTGAAAATGAAGAAATTCAATTAACTATTCAGGGACAAACCATCACCTCTAATTTCGGCACCATCCAATCTTCACAATTCAATCTCGAACAACTGCTTTCTGCCGGAATTCGTAACGAAATTTTTAACGCACAAAAACCAGAACTCTCTCAACACGAGCGTAACCTGCTAAACGAACTGGGGGAAGTTAGTTATACCACTTATCAATCGTTTAAAAGTAATCCCCTATTTCTTCCTTACCTGCAAACATTCAGCCCTCTCAACTATTATAGCAAAACTAATATCGCCAGCCGGCCCGCCAAACGTGGCGGCCAGACTGTACTTCGATTCGAAGACCTTCGCGCGGTTCCATTTGTTGGCAGTTGGAGTCAATTGAAACAAAATGTACCGGGATTTTTTGGAGTAGGAACCGCTCTGCAACATATGAAAGACAAGGGTTGCTGGGCAGATATAAAAAGCTTGTTTAAGAATGTATTATTCTTCAAAACGCTCATCGACAATAGCATGATGAGTATGCTAAAGTCGTACTTCGCGCTCACACAAAATGTTCAGTACGATTCACAATTTGGCGCCATTTGGCAGTTGATTAAAAAGGAATTCGACCTCACTCAGCAATTAGTGCTAGAACTAAGTGATAGTCGCGAATTGATGCAGGAAGACAAAACCGGCCGGGCAAGTATTCAGTTGCGTGATACGATTGTATTGCCACTGCTAACCATTCAGCAATATGCCTTGCATCGTTTACAACAGCCCGCGATAGACGCCGAAACCAGAGAGGTTCTGGAAAAACTAGTTACCCGAACCATGTTTGGCATCATCAACGCAGCGCGTAATTCTGCTTAACCGTCTTTTTTTCGGTCACGGTCTTTCCATTCCCATAAGTGAATACAAGCAAACGAACGATAGGGACTCCATTGCTCGGCAATAGCAGTCATGCTGACTTTCAACTGCCGCTTATTTGTATAATCTAGTCCGTAAAGAGCGGCCATTGCCTGCTGAATGCCACCATCATCCGGTGCAAAAATATCAGGCCTTTCTAACGAAAACATCAATAACATCTGAACCGTCCACACCCCCACTCCTTTAATCTGAGTAAGCAAATGAATCACCTCCTCATCCGACAGAGTGCTTAACCGCTTAGCCGTTATTTTCTGCTCCATACAAAAAGAGGCTACCGACTTAACATAATTCACTTTGGCCTGAGAAAGCCCAACCGAGCGTAATTTTTCGGAAGAAGTTTCCAAAACCCGCTTGCAAGAAGGTTCCCGCCCATTGTACAAACCCAAAAATCTACTCCAAATTACGGCTGCAACCCGGGTACTCAGTTGCTGACTCACAATGGCACTCATTAAGCGAACCGGAATATTACCCTCCACTCCCGGCAATTCCCTTACATTTACTATCAGTGGCGCCAGCACCGGATCTTTCCGAAGGTGTTTACGATAATCCATGCGTAATAATTATTGGAGGGAAGATACGAATCCCATTAGATTGGGAAAGCTTTCCCATAAAACTCCGGATTAGTTGGTTTTCCTTTCATACCTTACAATAGTAATCCACCAGAACTTTTTTATGAAATATCTACTCCTGATATGCTTCTACTTATCTGTTGGCCTCCAGGGTAACTCACAAGATACTTTTGAAGCAGCCACCCGAAAAATCATGCAAAACCAAACCACTGCTTGGAATCGGGGAGATATTGCTGAATTTATGAAAGGATACTGGAACAGCGACAGCTTATTGTTCGTTGGCAAAAATGGCCCGGTATATGGATACAATACCACCTTACTTAATTATCGAAAAAATTATCCCGATACACTGGTTATGGGTAAGCTGCAGTTCAACCTCTTGAAAATCGAACAGATCTCCCCAACTCATGGATTTGTATTGGGCCAATTTCTCCTAACAAGAAAAATGGGAAACGCCAGTGGCTATTTTACCCTTTGGCTACGAAAAATTAACGGAAAATGGCTGATTATTGCCGATCATACCAGTTGATTGGTTACACTATGTAATATATAAACGAACCAATATACTAATTATTAAAAGAAAATTGTATGGCTATCATCATCATTGGACTCCTCATCGCCTTAGTAGGCATGATACTGAAAAAAAATCGGGCAGAATTAGCATCTATAGGAAAAGGCCTCTACTGGAGCGGGCTCATTATCGGCATTCTGGGATTGCTTTGGTCGTCGGTTAAGCAAATTGATGCCGGTAAAGTAGGCGTTCAATCACTGTTTGGGAAAATTCAAAGTGATGTACTACCTAGTGGATTGAATCTCATTAATCCCTTAATGGATGTGCTGGAGGTAGATGTAAAAACCCAAAACTACACCATGAGTGGTGTGCATGATGAGGGAGTAAAAGAAGGTGATGATGCGATTCGGGTGCTAACCGCAGATGGATTGGAAGTTACCATCGATTTAACCGTACTCTACAGCGTACTTCCCCTGGAAGCTCCGCGACTGGTTAGAGAAACCGGTATAGACTATCAAAACAAAATCATCCGTCCCCTCACCCGCACGAAAATGCGCGACAACGCAGTATATTTTACGGCAGTAGATTTATATTCTACCAAAAGAGATATTTTTCAATCAAAAATATTCAAAAGCATAGAAGACGACTTTAAAAAAAGAGGCCTGATTTTAGAACAGTTGTTGGTTAGAAATATTACCCTGCCTAACACTGTAAAAGCATCCATCGAAGAAAAAATTAAAGCCGAACAAGATGCACAAAAGATGGAGTTTGTGCTGCAGAAAGAAAAACAGGAAGCCGATAGAAAGCGGGTAGAAGCCCAGGGTATTGCCGACTATCAGAAAATCATCAGCTCAGGCCTGGGTGATAAGCAACTTCAATACGAACAGATTCAGGCAATGAAGGGATTAATGACTTCTCCCAATGCGAAAGTGATTATAATGAATGGAGGAAAAACTCCGGTAATATTAGATGGCAAAAATTAAAGTGGTTCCGATAAAGGCACCCTAATCTTCAAATTGAATCGGTTCGCGCCAGATGCGATAAATCCACCAAATAAAAACACCCATACTGAGGAAAAACCAGGTATAAAAAATGCCGTTTCCTAATCGAAACGCTCCATCTATAATGCCATAGCCCAGCATAATGCCGACTGTAGTGTTGATGCCCATCCAAAGGAGCCCAATGCCCAGGGTATTTAGTATTCTGATTAAGTATTGACGTATGCCCGGTTCCACAGCGTTTTTTTCGGTGACTCTATTTTACAACTCAAGGGGGTTTTTGTTCAAAAAACCCCTAATCCATACTCTGGTTACTGGTAGCCGCTAACTTTAAAATCCGGTCGAATTGAGCCGGACTCAAATCATTATAGAAGAAATATATAGGGTCTACCTCTACTCCGTTATGATGTACCTCATAATGTACATGCGGGCCGGTACTTTTTCCGGTGCTACCTACATATCCAATCACTTCGCCCCGCTTTACCTCATCCCCAACCCGGGCTTTAATCCGATACATATGCCCGTAAAGGGTTTGATAGCCAAATCCATGATTGATTACCACCCTGTTCCCATGTCCGCCCGTACTAAACCCAGCATCTACCACTTTTCCATCACCAGTAGCATAAATGGGGGTGCCCAGCGGTGATGTAAAATCAATTCCTTTATGTGCCCGTCTATCTTTATATACCGGATCAATCCGATAGCCAAAACCTGAACCAATTCGGGTAAGATTTTTATTGCTGATTGGTTGAATAGAGGGCATGGATGCCAGCCATACTTCTTTATTCTTTACCAGCCGGGTAATTTCATCGAAGGATTTCAGTTGATAGGCTTCTAATAAAGCCAAGCGGTTCAATTGCGTGTTGATGCTAATAATCAAGGCGTCCTCCCCCATACTTTGAACTAATTTCACCTCTTTTCGGCGCTCCATATCCTTTACCCGGGCACTATCGGGAATGGGCGAGGCACCAAAAATGGTTCGGTACACATTATTATCGCGGTTCTCAATTTCATCCATCTGCAACTCCAACTGGTTTACCCGCTCCATTAGTAGGGTATAATTCTCCTGAAGACTTTCGTTTTGCTGGCGCAGAATTTTTTCGCGGGGAGATGCAAAATATCGGAAGGCAATGGTGTAAATCAGCAGTCCAGTTACAATGGAAGCAGCAATAAAACCAATCACTTTTAACAAACGAACGCGCAAGGGCGTCTCCAACTTCTCGTAGCGGAGGGTATGGGTATTGTAGAAATACTTGACCTTTTTCATGAACCAACGCTTTAAAATCTGCCAATTTTATCAGATAAATCCTAAGGATAATTTGCCCAGGCAACCTCCTTTTCTCCGGAGCCATTTCCTTACCTTTGCCAACCCAAAACAGCCCCAAATATAGTTTCTAACGGCCTAATTGTGGGAGTAAACTTTTTTAACGGATGATGACAAGTGCCCAGATAAGACAACATTTTTTAGACTTTTTTAAGTCAAAAAACCACCATATCGTACCTTCTGCCCCTATCGTGGTTAAAAACGACCCCACCCTGTTATTTACCAATGCAGGGATGAACCAGTTTAAAGATTATTTTCTGGGTAACAAAAAGCCTGAATATCCCCGCGTAGCTGATACCCAAAAATGTTTGCGGGTAAGCGGTAAACACAACGACCTGGAAGAAGTAGGGGTAGATACCTACCACCATACCATGTTTGAAATGCTGGGTAACTGGAGTTTTGGCGATTATTTTAAAGCCGAAGCCATCGCCTGGAGCTGGGAATTACTTACAGAAGTATATAAGCTTGATAAAGACAGACTTTATGTAACAGTTTTTGAAGGAGATGCCTCCGAAGGCATACCCGCCTCCACTATTGCACTGGAAGAATGGAAAAAGCTGGTGCCAGTGGAAAGAATTCTGTTTGGAAACAAAAAAGATAATTTCTGGGAAATGGGAGATGCCGGACCCTGCGGACCCTGCTCGGAAATTCATGTTGATTGCCGCTCAGAAGAGGAAAGAAAAAAAATTCCGGGAAAAGACCTGGTAAATAAAGATCACCCCCAGGTAATTGAAATCTGGAACAATGTATTTATCCAATACAACCGGTTAAAGGATGGAACCCTCCAGGCACTGCCTACCCGGCACGTGGATACCGGTATGGGCTTTGAACGACTGGTTCGGGTGATTCAGGGGAAACAAAGCAACTACGACACCGATATTTTCTCCGGAACCATCGCTGCCGTTGAGCGGATTACCCAAAAAACCTATGATGCTGGTGATAGTAAACAGGCTGTTGCATTTCGGGTTTTATCCGACCATATCCGCGCAATCGCTTTTACCATTGCGGATGGCCAACTGCCTTCCAATACCGGCGCTGGCTATGTAATCAGAAGAATTCTTCGAAGAGCGGTTCGATATTATTATTCTTACCTCGATTATCGTCAGCCCCTTTTATATCAACTCATCCCATTACTGTCTGCTCAATTTGAACAGGTGTTTCCTGAATTAATTCAACAACAAGATTTTGTGGCCAGAGTAATTCGGGAAGAGGAAGAAGCCTTCTTAAAGACCCTGGAAAAGGGGTTGAAAAGAATGGATGATATGCTTGCAACAAATGAAAAAGAGATTCCAGGAAAAGCTGTTTTTGAATTATTCGATACGTTTGGATTTCCTCCAGACTTAACGCGCTTGATTGCATCAGAACAAGGACGTAGCATCAACGAAAAAGAATTCGATGAGGAAATGCAGCAACAAAAAAATAGGAGTCGGGCTGCTACTACGTTGGATACTGAAGATTGGATCATTCTTCATGAAGATGCTGCCACCGCCTTTGTTGGGTACGATTCACTTTCACTCACTACCCGTTTAGTTCGGTACCGAAAGGTAAAAGCGAAAGGAAAAGAATCTTATCAATTAGTTTTAGAAGCTACTCCGTTTTATGCGGAAAGTGGGGGACAGGTTGGCGATCGGGGCAGCTTACAGTTTGGGGATGAGCATATCCAGGTAATTGATACTAAAAAAGAAAATAACCTGATCATTCACGTTACTACCCAACTGCCTTCCCAACCCGGCGCACAAGTTTTGGCTACCGTAGATACCACCTTACGACAATCTACCACCATACACCACAGTGCCACCCACCTTTTGCACGCAGCACTTAGAAAGGTGCTCGGCAACCATGTAGCGCAAAAAGGAAGTTTAGTGAACGAACACCAACTCCGTTTCGATTTCTCACATTTCAGTAAAATGACTGAGGAAGATTTACAGGCAATAGAAAAACTGGTGAATGAAAAAATTAGAAAAAATATTCCGGTACAGATAGAGGAAATGGAAAAAGAAACAGCCATGGCAAAAGGGGCAATGGCACTGTTCGGAGAAAAATATGGAGAAAGAGTACGGGTAGTAACCATGGATCCTCATTACTCAGTAGAATTATGTGGCGGAACTCATGTGAACAGAACCGGTGAGCTTGGCTTTGTGAAAATACAGCACGAAACAGCCGTTGCGGCCGGGGTACGAAGAATTGAAGCCGTGAGCGGAGAAGCTGCCCTGCAACTCATGTTTCAAGAATCAGCTACCCTTAATGAACTGAAACAGGCACTAAAAAATCCGGCAGAAATTACCCGCGCACTTCAGCAGGTTTTACATGAGAATGCCGAACTGAAAAAGAAAATCGAAAGCCTGGAAACAAAGCAGTTGAACCAACTCGTTCCGGAACTGATTCAAAATGCAAGCAAAGTGGGCGATATTCAATTTATTGGTGCAATGGTGGAAGTTTCCCAAGCCGATGCCCTTAAACAAATCTGCTTCCAGCTTAAAAATCAACTCACCCGATACCTGGTAGTACTAACTGCCAATATAGAAGGAAAAGCACAAGTGGCTATATTAATAGACGACCAAACCGCTGCTGAAAAACAGCTGGATGCCGGCCAAATGATTAAGCAAACCGTTGCTCCCCTTATAAAAGGTGGGGGTGGGGGGGCAAAAACACTGGCTACGGCTGGCGGACAAAACCCTTCAAATCTCCAGCAGATAATCGATAGCATCCGGGCCCTGTTAAACTAATCTTCAATAATTTTTAACATTTCCGAAGGGCTTCGTACTTTAGGTTGTCCTAGCTTTGAAGTACAAAATATTTCGTACATTAAAATTATTCAGTATGATTACCAAGATTATGTTTGCTACTGCGCTCACTTGGCTGATAGCCATCACTGCGATTGCTCAGCCTACCCCTCCAGCACCCCCCTCCCCAACAAAGGAAAAAGCAAAAAAAATGATCATCATCCGAAATGGGGATACCACCATAGTGAAAGGGGATGATTTAGTAATTGATATCGATAACTTTCAAAATGGCGTACCAGAAAAATTCAGAATGCAACTCCCTGAGTTCAACCCAAATATTATGATGCGGCGGCCCGGTAACATAAATGAAAACAAAGCTTTGTTGGGCGTTTTCACGGAAAAAAATGAAAAAGGAGCCATTATTAGAGAAATCATGAAAGGCACGCCCGCAGAAAAAGCAGGTCTCAAAGCCGATGACATCATTACCGCTATCAATGGAGTAGCCATTAACAGTGCCGAGGAATTAACACAGGAAGTAGGCAAATACACGCCGGATACCAAAATAACCATCACTTACCTACGCAACCAGCAAACCGAAAATACCACAGCACTCCTCGCCACAAACAATAGAGAAGCAAACCGCAACTTTCAATTTAAAGACACTATAGTGTTTAACATTGACGACATGTTTAAATCGTTCCCCCCCGACAGGAACGAATGGGCTCCCAAACCCCGCAAACTTCAACTGGGCGTGGGTATTCAGGATATGGAAAACGGCAAAGGGGTAAAAATTACTTCCGTAACAGAGAATAGTCCTGCTGCCATAGCCGGTATTAAGAAAGACGATGTAATACTTTCTGTGAACGGCACCGCACTAACCGATATTAACGACCTGCGCAGAACGCTAAACGATACCAAAGAGGGAGATAAATGGAAAATTGAATACGAGCGAGGTAACAAAAAAAGTAGCACCGAAGTTGTATTTCACAAAAAACTGAAAACAGCCGACTTATAATTCACAATACATAGCACATCAAAAAGGCACACCCAATTGGTGTGCCTTTTTGATGTAGGTAATACAATGAATTAGGCTCGAATTCGTTACTAGTTGCAGCGCATTCCCTTTTCCGGCAATGTTTAACCACCCACTATGAAATTTCTACTATCCCTGTTACTGCTCGTTTGCACTATCCCCACCAGCTCGTTTGCACAAGTTTATTCCAAAAAAGAACCCCTGGCCCATACTTTTTCCATTGTTGCAAGGGATGAAAAAACCGGTGATATGGCAGTGGCCGTTCAAAGTCACTGGTTTGGGGTAGGCACCCTGGTTCCTTGGGTAGAAGCAGGTGTAGGCGTAGTTGCCACCCAATCTTTTGTAAATAAATCGTACGGCCCAAAAGCATTGGGACTGTTAAAAAGAGGACTAACCCCCCAACAAACTTTAGACAGTCTACTAAAAACAGATAGCTCACGGGAAATGCGTCAGGTAGCCATTTTGGATACCAAAGGGAATGTGGCCACCCATACCGGCTCAAAATGTATTCAAGTAGCCAAGCACATCAAAGGGAAAAACTTTAGCGTACAAAGCAATATGATGCTGGGCGATTCAGTATGCGAATACATGAAAAAAGCCTTTGAAATGAGCGCCAATAAACCTTTCGTTGAAAGAATACTACTGGCATTGGAAGCAGGACAAGCAGCCGGCGGAGACATCAGGGGCATGCAGGCAGCAGCCATCCTGGTAGTTCCGGGCAGATATACAACTCCCTGGGAAAGAACCCTGATTGACCTCCGGGTAGACGACTCACCCCAACCCCTGGAAGAAATTAGACGCTTGTACAACATGCAACTCGCATACGATCATATGAATAGTGGCGACCTAGCCTATGAAAAAATGAATAACCTCAACCTGGCTAACGAAAAGAAAGACATTACGGAGGCAATGAACGAATACAATGCCGCCATGCGCCTATTCCCGGAAAATCTAGAAATGCAGTTCTGGACTGCAGTTACCCTTGCCAATAACAAACAAATCAACAAGGCTTTGCCGATGTTGAAGAAAATATTTGTGCGAGACAAGAATTGGAAGGAACTTTTCCGCCGATTAGAACCCGCAGGATTAATCAACATCTCAAAAGAAGACAAAGAAAAAATACTTTCTCTCTGATATTTGTTTCCTAAGAAGTGACTTAGTGACCAAGGTTGGCTATTTTTGTCTGCAATGCAGGATACTCCTATATATGAAGTGGTAATTGGTCTTGAAATTCACGCCCAGTTAGCTACACAGAGTAAACTATTCTGTGGAGACAGCAACTTGTTTGGTGGTGAAGCCAATACACGAGTGAGTGCCATTTCTCTCGCGCATCCGGGCACATTGCCAAGAACCAATAAAAAAGCGGTTGAATTAGCAGTAAAACTGGGACTGGCCTGCGAATGTGCCATTGAACAAAATAATTACTTCGCCCGCAAAAACTATTTCTATCCCGACCTGCCCAAAGGATATCAAATATCCCAACATACCAGTCCTATTTGCAAGGGAGGTAATGTTCGCATCACCACAACTGCTGGAAGCAGAGCCGTTCGCCTAAACCGAATTCATTTAGAAGAAGATGCCGGCAAAAGTTTACACGATCAACATCCCACCAAAACCTTTATCGACCTAAACCGGGCAGGAACTCCACTGGTAGAAATCGTAACCGAACCCGATATTTATTCTGCCGAAGAAGCCGGACAATTTGTTTCTGAAATTAGAAAACTGGTTCGATGGCTGGGGGTATCTGATGGAAATATGGAAGAAGGGAGCCTCCGGTGTGATGCAAATATTTCCCTCCGCCCCGCCGGATCCCAAACTTTAGGAACGAAAGTAGAAGTGAAGAACCTGAACTCTATCAAGCATATTAAAAAAGCCATTGAATACGAAATTAGCCGAATAACGGACCGCTTATTACAAGGGCAGCCCATCATTCAGCAAACCCGAAGTTTTAATGCCGATAACGATACAACTTTTGCCTTACGCGATAAGGAAGAAGCCAATGATTACCGCTATTTCCCCGACCCCGATTTGGCTCCCTTTGTAATTTCTGCAGAAGCACTTGAATCCTACAAAGCTTCACTGCCCGAATTACCCAATGCCTTGCACCAAAGGTTGCTGCAAATGGAGGAGCTAACCGAATATGATGCACAACAATTGAGTGATGACTTGTTCACCGCACAATATTTTGAAGAAGTGAGTTTACACACTAGCAATAAAAAGTCTATTGCCAATTGGATGCTCGGTCCGTTACGTCAGTGGCTCAACGACAATCAACTCAACTTTTCACATGCTCCCATTTCACCAGCCAACCTAGCGCAAATGATTGATATGATTGAATCGGGGGAACTTAGCTTCTCAACCGCTGTAAGTCGATTACTGCCAGCATTGATAAAAGAAAAAAAATCTCCGCGCGATTTGGCCGAAACACTCAATATATTGCAAACGGCAAATGAAAGTATGCTCGCAGAATGGATTCAGGAAGTGATGAATAAAATGCCCGACAAAGTTCAAGAGTACCGAAAAGGTAAAAAAGGACTGCTGGGAGTATTTGTAGGCGAAATAAAAAAAATCAGTGGTGGTAAAGCCGATCCACAAAAAGTTACTCAACTGCTGCAAGAAAAACTCAATCAACCCTAAACACCCCTACTTTAAAAAATAGAATATGAAAACAAAAATTTGGATTTTTATCGCCTGCATACTGGCAGCATCCTGCACTGAAAAAAAATATGGCGCATTTACTGTGAGTGGAAAATTTAAAAATGCAGGTCAGCTGAAAATATTTTTGCAAGAACTTCCATTTGGGGGTCGGCAGCCGATCACTATTGATTCAGCTACTCTCGACAAGCAAGGTAATTTTGTATTAAGAGGAGTAGGCAAAGAAGAAAGTATTTACCGGATTACCACAGACATGGGTATGGATGTGATTGTAATCAACGATCAGAAAAACATTCAATTGGTGGTTGATATGAAAGACTATACGCACTATCAGGTAGAGGGTTCTCCGGCTAGCTTTCAACTGCATCAATTATTTGAAAATTATCGCCGACAGGATTCTGCTTTGTCAGTTTGTTTTATGATGCTCGACTCTTTACAAGAAAATAAAGTTCCAGACAGTGTTTCGCTTCCCTGTAGGCAAGAAAGAGACCGAAGAATCAGTGATATCAATTCTCTGGTGAATAATTTCATTCAGGAATCTGCGAGTCCTGCCGCACGTTTTTATGCAATGGGTATTGCTACCCGTACCATGAAGCGCGAAGAAATCGTAAACTTGGCGAACGCATCTTTACAAAAATTTCCAGAACACAGCGGATTGCAAAGAATTAAAACTTTACTAACAGAACCTACCCCTGCCCCTGCTACTGAAGGATCGTTGATAAACAAAGAAGCACCAGACTTTTCAATGCCCAACACTGCGGGTGAAAATATATCGCTGAAAAGCTTCCGCGGTAAATATGTGCTGGTAGATTTCTGGGCTAGCTGGTGCGGCCCTTGCAGACAAGAAAATCCTAATGTAGTAGCTGCATTTAAAAAATATAGTGCCAAAAATTTTACCGTACTAGGCGTTTCACTAGATGCCGAAAAAGAAAACTGGTTGCAGGCAATTAAAGACGACCAACTTACCTGGACGCATGTGAGCGACCTGAAGCAATGGGAAAGCAAAGTGGTTCCACTCTACCAAATCACGGGAATTCCTTTTAACGTGCTGGTTAATCCAGAGGGAAAAATTATTGCTGCCGACTTACGAGGTGAGGAACTCGACAAAAAATTAGCCGAGGTGCTGAAATAAGTCAATCAATTATTTCTTCTTTTCTCCGGGAGCAATACTGAGTATCAAAACCGGTAATAATATCAGGTTGGTAAGTGTGCCCACCACTAATGTGAGTGACGTAAGCCATCCCAACGCTTGAGTGCCACCAAAATCGCTCCAGCAGAAAATGATAAAACCGGCAATCAGCACCAGCGAAGTATATAAAATACTAATGCCGGTATGTCGGATGGTTTGCACCAGCGTAGCAGCCACATCATTTTGATGATAGCCCAGCTCCTGCTTATAATTGATCAGAAAGCGGATGGTAACATCAATGGCAATACCCAGTGCAACACTAAACACCAATACTGTAGAAGGTTTCAGAGCAATTCCTGCCCACCCCATAACGCCGGCAGTAATCACCAAGGGTACCAGATTAGGTATGAGTGAACAAATTAATATCCTAAAAGAGCGGAATAGATAAAGCATACACAGAGATATCAGCAAAAAGGCCCAGGCAATACTTTCTTTCAGTCCACGAATAATAAATCCCGATCCCTCTAAAAAGCTTACACTACTGCCCGTAAAGGTTACTTTGTAAGAAGCCGTGTCGAAAATTTCATTTGACTTTCCCTGAAATTTATTCAGCAGCTCGGGTAATCTTGCGCTGCCAATATCTTTCATATTCACGCTAATCCGGGCCATTTGCCAGTTGCTATCAACAAAATTATTCAACAATCCCGCAACGCCTTTCGAGCTAGAAGCAGCTGACCCATTTCCAGATGACTGCAGATAAGGAGCCATAAATGCCAAATCGGTTTCCGTTGGAATGCTATAACTATTACTATCCCCATCAAAATATGCCTGGCGGGCAAACTTGAGCCCCTCCACAAAAGATAATGGCCGGGCAGTAGCGGAATCTTCAGAAATAAACACAGATAACTCCTCTATTTTCTGAATAGTTTTCATGCGCATTACCCCTTTTTTCTTTTTAGTATCCACCATAATCTCTAAAGGCATCACCCCTCTAAAGTTTTTTTCAAACCATTTTAAATCAGTATAAATTTTATTGCTGCGAGGTAAGTCGTCTACTATATACCCTTCACTCTTGATTCGAAAAATGCCCATTACTGAAAAAATCAATACAATCAGGGTAATGCCATATATCCAGCGGGCATGATTAAATGCCCACCGCTCTATATTCACCAAAAACTGTTTCAGTCTCCGATTTTCCAGATACCGAACATGTTTATCCTTGGGGGGAGGTAAATAGCTTAAAACAGCGGGAATGAAAATCAATGAGATCAGAAACAAAGCCATGATGTTGATGCCAGCAACTGCTCCAAACTCCTTTAACAAGTCGCTGCGGGTTAGCGCAAATACGGCAAATCCAATAGCAGCAGCGATATTACAAAACAAGGTAACAATACCCATCCTTCCTACCATGGTTACTAAGGCCTCTTTCTGCATGTCGTTATCGAAGACCTTTTTTATTCCACTCGCTTTAATTTCCAAGTAAGCAGTATGATACTTATTTAAAAAATAAATACAATTCGGAATACCAATTACCACAACTAATGGTGGTATCAAAGCGGTGAGCAGGGTAATTTTATATCCAAACAAAACAATAGTTCCTAAACTCCAGATTACTCCCATCCCTACTACCAGTAAGCTCATGAGGGTTGTACTGAATGACCAGAAAAATAAAAACAAGGTAATCACCGAAAGCACTAGCGAGCCTATTAAAAACCAGTTCATTTCCGCTTTAATCTTATTGCCCACAATTGTGCGGATATAGGGTAGTCCGCTCACATACAGTTTAGTGCCGGTTGCTTTTTCGAAGTTGGCCAATTCGCGTGAAATATCATTCATTAAACGAGTACGCGACTTGCTGTTCATCGTGTCTTTGTTCACATTAATACCCATCAGATAACTGCCGGTTTGCGG
>JBIINW010000127.1:0-7689 GCA_044337245.1 Sediminibacterium sp.
TGGTCTTGCTCAAATCGCCATTCATTGATTACTTTGTTTTGCAAAATATCCAGCACAAAAATGCCATATCTTTCTTCCACTACTACTAGGTTTTCATCCGTAAGATTCGCAATATCTAATGCATGGTTTTCGAGGGTTGGCTTTCCATAACGAACAACTTTTCCTGCCGATTGAATAATTCTGTTATACGGCAAATGATGAACCTCTTTGTTGCGAGATACCATAAAATCTGAGAGCTCATTAATTTTATCTGTATTAATAAAGTCTACTTTTAGTTGAATAAATTGCTCCCAGGCGTCTTTGAAATCTGGACTGGCCCAAAATCGAATGGGTTTTTCTGCATCATGGGCTCTTTTTATGGCAGTTTCTAGTTTTGCAACATCTTCGGGCTGCAGGGGCCATCTTCTTTTAACTATAAAGTTTCCGTAGTCACCACTTAATAGGGCAATTCTTTGCAGTTGTTCTTTGGTATAATCGGTATTGATTCTTCCATCAAACCAAATAAAATCGGGATATTGAACAAATTCAGCCGGCTTAGGAGCATTTCCAGAAATTACAATGCGAATATTTTTATTATTAATGATTGCCGGGTATTTTTTCAATAAATCAACCAAGGCTTGTAAAGTGCTGGCCGCTTCGGATTTAATATCAATCAGCAACTGAAGCTTTCTGGTTGGATTATAATCGGCTATGGGTGCCAAATACAAATTCTCAAGCGATCGATTGGGTGTCAGATCCTTTACATTGTGTCCCACTAAAATGGACCCGTTTACTAAAAATATATCCGCCTCAATAGATCCAAAAAGTTCGTTGTAGGCCAAAGTAAAAGGTTTGTTTTGCTCATAATCGTTGTGTGAATGGGCATTGGCTGTTGAATAGGGTTGACTATATACGATTGTTAAAGAACATACCATACACAGCATTAAAAGCAATTGCTTCATATTAAACTAATTTGGTTGCAAATATTACATTGGCAATGGCAATAAACCGCTTTTTCTGCTTTATAAAATTATTATGTTTAGATACCCGGTGGATATGTGAAGACTTTTGGCTGAATACGCTTTTCGTCTTTTTCCAGTTCAAGATTTCGCTCACGCAGCTTTTTAATCCTATTGCACTTACCAGGTCTTTTTGCTGATAACCCAGCTGCTCCTTGCGGAACTTGATGGCATCAATTGGATCAGGAAAATCAATTGGGTATTTTTCCTGTTCCTATTTATCAAACGGAATCATCGTTTGCGAAATACTACTAAAAACGTAGCCTAACGCAAATGAAAAAATGTATTAGGTATAACTTATTGAACGTAGAACCGTGCAAGGAATGTTAGATCTGTGTACGTTATTAGGAGTCAGTTTGAAACGAGAATAAGGCAAATTGCATAAAAAAGCCCCGAATTAATCGGGGCTATTGTGTGGTGTGGGCCGGGATCGAACCGGCGACACAAGGATTTTCAGTCCTTTGCTCTACCGACTGAGCTACCGCACCATTCCTACTCACCTATAAAGGGCGAACGGGGTGCAAATATAAGGACTTGCGGGTTTATTCAGATATTATCCACCGTTTTTTTCCTTTTTTGGTTTTTTTAGCAGGATGGTATTACTACAATTCCCTGGCTAATACCATTCGAACCTCATCCGGACCAACCTTGCCGCGCCACTTGAGCTCATTAGTGCCCAAGCCTTCTACCCGAAATTGAATCGGGCCGCCAACATTGCGCAGACTAGTAATACTAAGTTGCCCCTTTTCTGCATCCAGCCTATATTGGCTAGAAAAACTTGGCCCATGATCAAATTTATAGGGGTTCGAACAAAAACGCAGCTCGTCATTTGCATCAACATAAACAGTTGTCCAGGCATAGTCATCGGTCATCCAGGCTGTTGCAGGCAAAGCGGACCCGTTGCGCTCCAACACTTTTACCTTCCATTTACCCACCAGCTGTTTGTTTTTATACATTTCTTGTATAGACTGCTTATATACTAAGCCTGCCGATGCCACTACCAGCAATAACATAGCCCAACGAAAACGCATGCCGGCAACAGGTGGTATTAGCTGCCCGGCACCTATTAATTTATTTCGAAGATCGCCCAAATGTAACATCAATAAATATCCGCCTAATACAAATAAAGCACCCAATAATACATACCCGCCATCAAATTCTGAAAAACTACTTACCGTTATCCAAAAGATTGCCAGAAACAGCATGGTAAACATGGCCATCACTAAGCCCATTATGGTTGTTCTTCTGAAAAACAAAAAAAGACCCCAAAACATAAAGCTGCCAGATAAAAACACCCGTAACCCAAGGCTGCGCACTAACAAATATTCAAACATATAATTGCTGCTTACTGTAGACGTCGTCATGTCGTCTAACACCACTCGCGACCATCTAGAAACCAAGGGAAAATCGAAAAGCACAATCGAAATAAAGATCAGCGCAAAAGCGAGTCCCCATCGAATGAATCCTCTAATCGCCGCATGAGAACGATCGGGACTCATGCTGCCGGCAATCTCTTTTCGGTGCCAAAAATATGCACCCAAGGGGCTCCCAACAAACAACAGCACAGGGAAAACATAAATATGCAGAATACCGATAATAAACACGTACCCTGCAGGCATTATTGAACGTAACCCCTGAATGCTTGAAATAATTATACTAAAAAAAATAAATGCAAACCAAGTTGCGATTATTAAGAATGCAAGTTCAACTGTTTTTAATAAGAACCTTTGGTTGCTACCCGAGTGGGCTAAAGGATTTTTCATATAGGTATGTTTTTAATAAATATATCACTTTTTTTACTCCCTCTTCCCCTGTTGTTCCAGCTGCAACACCATCCGCAAGCTATCCGAACCCCATTTGCCTACCCACTGCATTTGTCCAGGCACGCTTAGGGAAACCTTCAATGTATCGGGGTGCTTATCCCGTGAGCCCTCCCGAAAAATAATTGTATGCCGGGATGAATCATATGTATAGAGGCGTTCAGTAGCCCGGCAGTATTCATACTGATAGGGGTTCGGACTCATTATAATAAAATGGGGCCCTTCAATATATACCCTGCTCCAAGCTAATGAATCGGTTTTCCATAAATCAAGATTTGTTGCACCCCCATTTCGATTAAGATGCAACACCTTCCATTTTCCATACAAAACACTTGGTTTTTTTTCTGTTCGGAAATAACCAATGAATAACCAGGCCATAAAAACCAATAGCCCCAATCGAATTATATTTCCCGGCGAACGAAAGAAATCTAGAACACCGCGAGCAGATAGTTGCTCCTTTGTGAACTTCTCCTTACCAGGAAGAGAAATAAAATAGAAAGCAGGAATTAGTATCAGCGCAAAAACCAAAACAAAAATATTCACTTCGTTTATTTGGGAAAAGAAGCCCTGTATCAGCGCAATCACCAAAAAAAATACCCCGGTTAAAATGGCGCCAAGCCTACGTGTGGGCCTGAAAAGCAGCAACCCTGCTGCAACATACAAGCTAGCTACCAGACAAGCCCGCATTAAAGCATTTTTATATAGCAACACTCCTACCAGTTCCCCAATCACCAGATCACCGGCAAGTGTATCGGATTTAGACAGTAACCCTTGTGAATAAGGAAGTTGATAATAAACAAAAGCAAATAATAAAACCACACATGCCAGGCCCGCTGCCACAATATCTCTAAAAATACCATGCCAGCTCACCGGATTGGCAACCCCCGCCTTTTCCCAAGCCCCCCAGCCTATCGCAAGTAACAGTCCGCCGATAAAAGGAAAAAACACCAAAAAAATTTCGATTGAAATGCCAAATCCCGAAAACGAAACCCCGCCGGGAATTAGCTGTTTCATTCCGGGTATGTTCAATACCATTATAAATAAGAAAACAAATAGCGCGTATACCGCCAAAATGGCCAATACGGATTCGGTATATTTACGAAAGAAAGATTTTTTCATGGAAGGCTTTTCGTAAAACTACAGCCCTTCTTTATAGGAAAAAACCTGTTTTTTGAGGTTGCCTTGTTAAAACTCACAATTCCTCGGCGTGCGCGCAAAGGCAATCACATCACGGATATTCGTCATGCCCGTTACAAACTGCACCATCCGCTCAAAGCCTAATCCAAAGCCGGCATGTGGCACCGTTCCATAACGGCGCGTATCTAAATACCAACTCATCTCTTCAGCAGGGATATGCATCTCATGCATCCGGTCTTCTAATTTACTTAGCCGCTCCTCCCGCTGGCTACCCCCAACAATCTCGCCAATGCCCGGCGCCAAAATATCCATCGCCGCCACGGTTTCTCTTCCGGGCTCACAACCATCATCCTGACGCATATAAAACGCCTTGATTTTCGCAGGATAATTGGTTACAATCACGGGACGCTTAAAATGCTTCTCCACCAAATACCGCTCATGCTCACTCTGCATGTCTATGCCCCAGGCCACATCATACTTAAACTTCTTCTTTTTATAGGCAGGACTATCTAACAAAATCTGTATCGCTTCCGTATAAGTAATGCGTTCAAAGGGATGATCCATCACAAAACGCAATTTCTCCAACAAGCCCATCTCGGCGCGCTCCTGCTGGGGCTTTTGCTTCTCTTCCTCCGCCAGTCGCTGATCTAAAAAAGCCAGGTCGTCGGCATGGTGTTCCATTACATACCCAATCAAATACCGAATAAACGCTTCGGCCAAATTCATATTATCTTCTAAATCGTGAAAGGCCATTTCGGGTTCTATCATCCAGAACTCAGCGAGGTGACGGGCCGTGTTGCTGTTCTCGGCACGAAATGTAGGACCAAACGTATAAATCTCCGCAAACGCCATCGCGCCAAGCTCGCCTTCTAGTTGTCCGCTCACCGTTAGGTTCGTGCTCTTGCCAAAAAAATCTTCTGTATAATCAATCGCACCAGCTTCGGTTCTTTTTGCTGTACCATCCATCGGTAATGTGGTTACCCGAAAAGTTTCTCCGGCACCCTCGGCATCGCTGGCTGTTATAATAGGGGTATGCAGATATACAAATCCGCGCTCATTAAAAAACCGATGCACGGCAAATGCCAATGCATGGCGAACACGAAAAACCGACCCGAATGTGTTGGTGCGAAAACGCAGGTGGGCAATCTCACGCAAAAATTCCAGGCTATGTTTTTTCGGCTGCAACGGATATTTTTCGGCATCACTATCGCCCAGCACTTCAATGGTGGCGGCTTTAATTTCTATGGATTGGCCTTTCCCAACGGATGACACTAACTCCCCTGTGATTTTTAGTGACGCGCCCGTGGTGAGGCGGCGCAGGAGGTCGTCGGAAAAATCACCCAGCGAAGCCACTACCTGTATATTCTGATTGGTGCTACCATCATTCAGGGCAATAAACTGGTTATTACGAAAAGTACGCACCCATCCCATTACAGTTACGGTTTCTCCCGCCTGGCCCTTTTGCAGCAGCTCTTTAATTTTTGTTCGCTGATTAAACATAGTATGTTTTTTTTACTTCTTCGCTTCCCCGTTTGCCGGATTGCGCAGCAAAGATAAGCGCAAGACGCTGCCCGTACCCGCTTCGGGAAGGCCTTTCGGTGGCTTTTTTCAGGAATTTTTCTTTTTTCATAAAAATGCCCTTACCTTTGTATCATAATCAACGCCGATCGTCTTACCCGTTCACAGACCTACCGGCATCTCTTCCCACCCAATTTAAGTTTTTGATTCTACCTGTCTTGCTGACTCCTCCAATCTAACTGTATAATTGTTACTTATCTCCCCCCTATAACCGATTTAAATTACTTATGTACGACATTCTGCAACTGAACGACATGCTGCTGCCCGAATTATTAGATGTAGCAGAGCAACTGAAAATTAACGGTGCCAAAAAATTAGACAAACAGGCCCTGATTTACAAAATCCTCGACGCCCAGGCTACCAGCAATGCGCCCGAAACGGCCGAGGAAAGCCTCAAAAAGCCGGCCCGCGGACGTAAACCCGTTACCCTAAAAACTCCTCATATTACTGAAGAGGCAGAAGTGATGCAGGAAGCTCCCGCAGCCCCTGCCGCAGAAAAGCCGGGCCCCAAAAAAGGTCCGCAGAAAAAAGGCCGGCCCAATCCACCCACACCTATTGCCGCTGCTCCCGGAACTTCTTCGGAACAAACGCCAGCGGATGGTAATGCCCCAGAGCAAGCCGATCAGCAAAGTGCGCAACCCGGCGAGGCCGAAACAGCTGCTCCCGCCCCCGGTGCTCCCAGCCATCACCGTCACCCCATTAAAAAAGAACCTCTATTTAATATCGAGTTCGAAGGTGTGATCGAAGGCGAAGGTGTATTAGAAATGATGCCCGATGGATATGGATTCCTTCGTTCTTCCGATTATCACTACCTCTCTTCCCCAGATGATGTTTATGTGTCTCCTTCGCAAATCAAGTTGTTCGGCCTCAAAACCGGCGACACCGTGCAAGGAGCTGTTCGTCCACCCAAAGAAGGAGAAAAATATTTTGCGCTGCTGAAAGTTGATTATATCAATGGCAAGCGCCCCGATGAAGTTCGCGACCGCGTTCCCTTCGATTATCTTACCCCACTATTCCCTTTCGAAAAGCTGAACCTGTTTACTACTTCTAATAATTACAGCACGCGCATCATGGACCTGTTTACGCCCATTGGTAAAGGTCAGCGTGGACTGATTGTAGCGCAACCGAAAGTGGGTAAAACCATGTTGCTGAAAGAAGTGGCCAATGCCATTGCAGCCAATCACCCCGAATGTTATTTGATGGTGGTGTTGATAGATGAGCGCCCCGAAGAAGTTACCGATATGGAACGCAGTGTGCGCGCAGAAGTTATCGCATCCACTTTTGATGAACCCGCAGAAAAACACGTGAAAGTGTCTGCCGTTGCACTGCAAAAAGCAAAGCGACTGGTAGAGTGTGGACATGATGTGGTGATTCTGCTCGACTCCATTACCCGTTTGGCCCGCGCCCACAACACGGTTGCACCTGCTTCCGGTAAAGTATTGTCGGGTGGGGTAGAAGCCAATGCCATGCAAAAGCCCAAACAATTTTTTGGTGCTGCCCGTAAAATCGAAAACGGCGGATCCCTCACCATTCTTGCAACCGCCTTGATAGAAACGGGTAGCAAAATGGATGAAGTAATTTTTGAAGAATTCAAGGGTACCGGTAATATGGAATTGCAACTCGATAGAAGACTGGCCAACAAACGCGTGTTCCCTGCAATTGATTTGGTGGGCTCTTCTACGCGGCGCGATGATTTGTTGTTGGATAAAGATGTGTTGCAGCGGATGAATATTCTGCGCCTCTATATTAATGATATGAATACGGAAGAAGCGATGAGCGAATTACTCAAGCGGATGCGCGGCACGAAAGACAATGAAGAGTTTTTGGCTTCGATGAATCGCTAACTCAATATGCTCACTAGAAATAATGATTACATATGCGCCGCTGGCGCATATTTTTTGCCCATTATTTTCGGGGAGCACCGATGCTTGTATAGTAACGATTCTGTTCTATTTCTTCGCGCACGGGTTCGGGCACCAGATAGCGAATAGAGTGTCCATCGCGAATTTGATCGCGCACGGCAGTTGCAGATATGTTGAGAATGGGTGCATCAAAAATTGTGATGCGTGCACCCGGATGTTCTACCACCGGATAGCCGCTGCGCTCATACACATATAATTGGAACTGCGCCATAATCAATCGGGCATTTTTCCATC
>JBIINW010000128.1:0-7529 GCA_044337245.1 Sediminibacterium sp.
TTTTCATTTTCACCGACAAGGCAGTTTTTGTTGCATCAGTACCATAATACAATTCGGCAGTTACGCTGAGGGGATTCAAGTAAGATTCATCCCAATCTGTTCCACTACTCATGGTTAGCAAATCTTTAAGGGTAACAGAAGCTTTTTCTCCTTCTTTAAAAGAGGGAAGAAAATCACCAACAGGCTGGGTCACCGATTGAATTTTCCCTTCCCTAATTGCCACTCCTACTAACAAACTGGTGATACTTTTAGCCATAGAAAATGAGCCAGAGAGCGAACTATCACTATAGCCATCCCAATACTTTTCTAAAGAAAGGGAATCTCCTTTTATTTTAACCAGTGAAACCGTTTCCAGTTCTTGGAGCAGTGTAAGGGTACTATCAGGAATCGTTTCCTGATTATACTGCTTCGAAACCGGCCAGGGCTGTGGGTTCCCAATAGCCACTGATTGGTTATTGAAAAATCGGTAATCATCGATTTTAGCAAAATTATGTACTGCCACACTAAACAAATAGGTTTTGCCGCTAACCCAGGCAAATACAGATAAGGCGGCTACCAATAATACCAATATCAGAAAAAACTTTTTAAGCAACTTCATAATGATTATTATGGGTATGAGAAATTTTGTGTGTAGTAAAAGTAAATGATTAACTTTATGTTTCTATCAGTAAACTATGTGTTTTCTCAACCACAATTTAGATTTTCTCGATCATCCCGTTAGGGGTTGATTCTGTTTGCCGTTTTTTACTGATTTTTTCACTTTTTATTAGATTGTATGTTCACACCTATTATTTCGGGTAATACCCAAACTTATATACATTTAGAAGAGCGCCATGGAGCGCATAATTATCATCCCCTGCCGGTAGTATTGGAACGGGGCAAAGGGGTTTATCTTTGGGATGTTGACGGGAAACAATATTTCGACTTTCTCAGCGGATATTCCGCCGTAAATCAAGGTCATTGTCACCCCGCAATTATTGATACTTTGCAGCGCCAGGCTGAAACCTTAACCCTTACCTCGCGTGCATTTCACAATAATCTACTGGGCGAATATGAAGCCTATATAACCCAATTATTTGGGTATCAAAAAGTGCTCCCAATGAATACAGGGGTTGAAGGGGGCGAAACGGCCTTAAAATTAGCCCGCCGCTGGGCCTACCAAAAGAAAGGGGTACCGGCTAATCAGGCCATCATCGTATTTGTGGAAGGCAATTTTTGGGGACGCACCCTCGCTGCTATTTCTTCGTCTAGCGACCCCAGTAGTTTTGAGGGATTTGGCCCATTTATGCCCGGATTCGTTTCCGTGCCCTACAACGATTTGGCTGCATTGGAAGCTGCGCTTCGCGATCCGAATGTTGCTGCATTCATGTTCGAACCGATTCAGGGCGAAGCGGGCGTAGTAATACCGGATGATGGCTATTTGCGTGGTGTTCGGGAATTATGTACCCACCATAATGTATTGATGATTGCCGATGAAATACAAACAGGATTGGGAAGAACCGGCAAAATGCTGGCTTGTGACCATGAAGGAGTTAGGCCCGATATACTTATACTCGGCAAGGCGCTGAGTGGCGGCACTTTACCTGTTTCGGCAGTACTGGCTGATGATGAAATCATGTTAACCATTCAACCCGGTGAACATGGATCAACCTATGGGGGTAATCCACTAGCCTGTGCAGTAGCAATGCGCTCATTACAAGTGCTGGTATCGGAAAATATGATTGAAAATGCGGATCGCCAGGGGCAGTTACTCAGACAATTACTCAACGAACTCTCTTCCCCATTTATCAAGGAAGTTCGAGGCAGGGGATTACTAAATGCCATCGTTATTCAACACCCTAATCCAGAAGCTGCCTGGGAATTGTGTTTACGCATGATGAACAAAGGATTGCTGGCTAAACCTACCCACGGAGATAAAATCAGGTTTGCTCCACCACTCATTATCACGTCGGATCAAATCAGGGAAGCCGTTCAGGTTATTGCTGCCGGTTTGCAGGAATTATCCTAAGTCTGCTTAGGATGGGTTGGATGATTTTAGGGGAGCTTTAGAAAGAAAACTCATCAAAATTATTACCAAAGAAACCGGTATCAGAGATTGCAAAACCCAGGTTTTGTCAGGCACTTCCCCAATAAAGGAGGTAGTTAGCAGGATATAATTTCGAATCATCCAGGCTAATTGCATTGTAGCTAATAAAATAGTCACCAGTTTTGCCCATACTTTGGGTAACAAAAATAATATGGCCATGATGCTACACAACACCAACGGCACTAAACCGGGTTTCCCAAAATTGGTTCCCTCCGCATGCCAGCCACTAATGGTTAAATGCACCGAAGGAATATATATCCAGGGTTGAAATACAGCGGCAATCACAAAGAGACAACTTATACAACCTATCCAATTAGCAAACTTCATAATGCAAAATAATAGTAAGAAAAAACCCCCGAAATCGGGGGCATTTGCAGAGGTCCCGAGCGGATTCGAACCGCTGTGGAAGCTTTTGCAGAGCTCTGCCTAGCCACTCGGCCACGGAACCTAATCAGTTGAAAAGAAGCGTAAACGCCCCAATTTCACAACAAACTTACGGCAAAGAAAGGAAATTTACATCCGTAAAATAATTAATGCCGAATTTTGTGGAAAATAATCCCATGACGCCCATTGCATCCAGTGAGTTGATCATCAATAATCGGGGAGCCGTTTATCACCTGAACCTAAGGCCTGAAGAAGTTGCCACTACCATCATTACCGTAGGTGATCCCGACCGGGTAGCAACTGTTAGCCAGTATTTCGACCGGATAGAAGTGCAACAGGCACACCGAGAATTTATTTCTCATACCGGTTATATCGGCAAAAAAAGAATAACGGTGGTATCTACCGGCATCGGTACCGACAATATCGACATTGTGCTGAATGAATTGGATGCTTTGGTGAATATCGATTTTGCCACCCGTTTACCCCGCACCGAATTACAATCCCTGCAAATTATTCGGATTGGAACAGCAGGATCTCTTCAGGAAAGTATTCCGGTAGACTCTTTTGTAGCTAGTACCCATGCTATAGGGATTGATAATCTGTTGCAATTTTATCAGCGAGAAACCCATTCGGCCGATCAAGAAGTTTTACAGGCATTCATCCAACATACCCAAATCACTAACATCGGTGTGAACCCCTATATAGCTCCGGCAAGCATTCATTTACTGAAAAATTTTGTAACTGGATTTCATCAGGGGATTACCGTTACTACGCCAGGTTTTTATGGACCTCAGGGACGTATCCTGCGATTGAATACAGCACACCGAACCCTGATTCAACAACTCACCAGCTTCCAATACGGAGCTTACAGGGTAGCCAATTTTGAAATGGAAACCAGCGCCATCTATGGCTTGGGAAAGCTAATGGGCCACCACTGCCTTAGTTTGAGCGCCATCGTTGCCAATCGGGTGGTACAAAAATTTAGCGAACAGGCAGGTGAAACGGTTGACCGACTGATTCAAAAAACCTTACAAATAGTAAGTGAACAACCTTGAGGTTCTTGTAAATGAGTGCATCTTTGCATATTGTAACCCGACAAAGAAAAATTGGGCGTATGAAAATACTTTTTTATAAATACCAGGGAGCAGGTAACGATTTTATTGTGTTGGATGGAAGAACGCATAGCTATGCACTTACCCAACAACAAATCGCCTTTTTATGCCACCGCCGTTTGGGTATTGGTGCCGATGGATTAATGATTTTACGCGAAAAAGGGGGTGTTGATTTTGAAATGATTTATTACAATTCCGATGGTCGCGAAGGGAGTTTATGTGGCAATGGCGGCAGGTGCTTAACCCGATTTGCTTATGACCTGGGTATTCGACCGCCAGTATATACTTTTTGGGCCGTGGATGGAATGCATGAGGCATTTTTAGATACGCAAACCCAATGGATTCACTTAAAAATGAATCAGGTTTCGCAAATAGAAATTTATCAGGGCGATTGGGTACTGAATACCGGCTCTCCCCATTATGTGCAGGCGGTAGAGGAAGTAGATGCAATACATGTGTTGGAAGCAGGCAGGGCAATTCGCTATAGTGCCCGATTTACGCAGCAAGGCATAAATGTGAATTTTGTGCAGCAATCGGCATCCGCACTTCGCATTAGAACTTACGAGCGGGGGGTTGAAGATGAAACCCTCAGTTGCGGAACAGGCGTTACAGCCGCAGCCCTGGTATTTGCACCCAAACAGTTAGGGAAACACCGAATGCAAGTATCTACCCGTGGCGGAGAACTGGCAGTAGAATTTACCCGCACCGGAGACCATCAGTTTGAACATATCTGGCTATGCGGACCCGCTATATCCGTTTTTGAAGGAAGTATAACATTGAACGACTAACGCTCTTATTTGTGCAGCATGATACAATATTTTAAAAACAGTGAAGGACAAACCATTGAAATAGACCAGCCCGAAAAAGGTAGCTGGGTTAACCTGGTGCCGCCTTTTAAAGACGAGGAGTTTATCGATTTGAGCGAAGCCCTGCAGATACCCATTGAATTTTTGCGCGACTCGCTGGATATTGATGAAAGACCCCGGTTTGAACATGAAGATGAAGTAAAATTTGTTGTTATCAAAACTCCTACCGAAAACAATTCATTTAACGATAGTGATGCTTTTTATATTACGATTCCCATTTGCATTATCCTCACCGAAACTCAAATTGTTACCGTAAACTCCTTCGACAACGGAGCCATCAAAAAATTTCTGAACTCCTTCCAAAAGCGGCATCCCGATAAGAAAAATATCATGATCTTAAAAGTGTTTGAGAAAGTGGTACATAACTTCATGGAATTTTTGAAGGAGATTAATCACCGCAGAAATCAGTACGAGAATAGTTTATACGAGAGTAATAGCAATGTAGATTTGCTCAACCTCATGCGGATTCAAAAAAGTCTGGTATATTTTGTTACCGCCCTTCGCAGCAATGAGTTGCTGATGATGAAACTAGAAAGAACCAATTTTTTAGGGCTGAATGAAGAAGAGCGGGAATTACTAAACGATTTAATCATTGATACCAGTCAGGCCCTCGAAATGGCAAATATCTACACCAACATACTTACCAGTACCCTGGATGCTTTTGCCAGTGTTATCAGCAATAACCTGAATGCGGTAATGAAACGGCTCACTTCCATCACCATCATATTATCACTCCCTGCCCTGGTGGCCGCTATTTATGGCATGAACGTGGATATTCCATTTATGCATTCCCCACATGCCTTTTATATTCCGGTTATTTTATCGTTGCTGGTTTCTTTTTTAATCAGCTGGTATTTTATGAAACGTAAATGGTTTTAAAATGGCTTTATTTAATGTGCGGGTTTACGGTGTTTTGTTGGATGAAGAAAAGCGATTGCTGGTAAGTGATGAGTTTATTCGTGGACAATATATTACCAAATTACCGGGTGGCGGACTGGAAATTGGGGAAGGTACGCGGGACTGTTTACAAAGAGAATTTAAGGAAGAAACTGGCTTGGACGTGAAAGTAGGCGAGCATTTGTATACCACCGATTTTTTTCAGATTTCGGCTTTCAACCAGAAAGATCAGATTATCTCCATTTACTATCATGTGCACCCGATAAGTCCCCTAATACTAGAGGTAAAAGAGAAGCCCTTTGATTTTGCACCCCATCAGATTGCCGATCCGAAGGGCGAATCAGAAGTTTTTAGGTGGATTAACTGGGTAGATATTCATCCCGATAGTATGACGTTACCCATCGACCGGGTAGTGATGGAACTTATCCGGCAGCGGGAATATTAATAAAAGGTTCCTCGTCTTTTCCCATTGCCGTCCGTTTCATTTTACTAGCTACTTCTCTTCCAAGGTAATTTTTCATGCGGCCCTCAACAAAATAGATAACGGGTGTTAATATAATGGCCATTGTAAATTTATATAGGTAGTTCATCAAACAAATAGCTAGCACCAGCTGCCAACTCCAGCCCTTACCTATTTTAAAGGCAATGAATAATACTACAAAGCTATCAACGAGCTGACTCACCATCGTAGAGCCGGTAGCTCGCAACCAGATCCATTTTTCACCAGTTGCTTTTTTGATTCGGTGAAAAACCATCACGTCTACAATCTGGCTAACTAAGAAGGCGGTTAGGCTTCCCAATATAATCCACATACCCTGACCAAAAATACCGGAGAAAGCCTGTTGCATATTGCTTATGCCTGCCTCGGTATTGGAGGTAATCCAAAAATCAGCGGGTGGGATATTCATGGCCCCATAAAACATAACAAACGCATAACTGATTAACACCACTGCCGTATAACTGATGCGCTTAACGGCACTGGGGCCATAAAACTCATTTACGATATCGGTAATCACAAATTCCAGCGGCCAGAGTAAAACGCCGCAGGTAAGGTTAAATGACAAGCCCGTTTGCCCGAATAAAGTGAGATTAACCGGGTTGATACCTAATAATTTTTCTAGGGAAAAAATTTTTCCACCAATACATTCTGCTATTAAAGCGTTCGCCACAAAAAAAGCGCAGATGGAGATAAAAAGCTTAGTGGGCTTATCTTTCAGGATGGTGTTGATCATACTATTTTTGTTATGTAGAGGAGCTGAACTATCAAAAAAAGTAAATATACCGGATAATACCTTGCCAGCAGGATGGGTTTGGGAGGATCACGGAAAACAAATCGAATAATCAGTATTGTTATATTGAGCAGCGGGGCAACCATCCAGCCCAAAATAACTAGGGTACTTTGTATCGATTCGGGGATAACGGTTTGGTTTCCGTACATAATCCATAAAGAAGCTAGAAAACAAGCATTAGCAATCCATGCTATTCGGGATAAAAATAAAGTCCAATTCATAAATTATGAATCAAAATACCATTAATTTGCCGTAATTAAGCACGAAATGATGAAAAAAACGATTTGGAACCAAGTAGCGCCCCATTTATTGGCAATTGGTATTTTTTTAGTGGTCGCCCTCATTTATTGCAAGCCTACCCTCGAGGGAAAAGTGCTTCAACAAGGGGATGTAACCCAATGGAAGGGGATGGCGCAAAATTCCTTTGCGTATAAAGAAAAGCATGGACATTTCCCCCTGTGGTCGAACGGGCTTTTCAGTGGGATGCCCGCTTTTCAAATCACGAGTGTGGGAAGTAATCCTGTTTCTATCGGATATGTGAATCAGATACTCACTTTAAATTTACCAAAGCCTATCAGCTTTTTTTTCTTGGCCTGCCTTTGTTTTTACCTTCTTACTCAAGTGATAGGTATTCGGGTAGCTATTGGTATTGCCGGGGCGCTGTCGTATGCCTATGCAACGTATAACCCCATTATAGTTGCCGCTGGGCACGACACCAAAATGCAGGCCATTGCCTATTTACCAGCCTTTTTGGCTGGCTTGTGGATGTTGTATGAAAAACGGAATTATTGGATGGGCACAGCGCTGATTGCTTTGTTTACAGCCTTATTAGTTGCTTCCAATCACTTACAGATAACTTATTACGCACTGCTTCTAGCTCTTGTTATGAGTATAG
>JBIINW010000016.1:0-24922 GCA_044337245.1 Sediminibacterium sp.
AGCGGTTATTTCTCCACCCTGGTCGGTACATTGCGGACCGGGAACCACCAATTACGGATTTATTTGGGCGATGGCAGGCGAAAATTATACGTTTACCGATATGGATCCGGTTCCCATCGCTACCATGCAGTAATGCCTGATGTTAGATTTTTACTTTGATCACCAGTTTCTTGATGGTGCCTTCTCCAATCATGGGGGCATGCACATCTTCGGGGTAGAAGATTACAAACTGATTTTGCTGCAATCCAAAATACATGTCTGGCGCATCTGCATACAATAACACATCTTTTTCGGGGTTATATTCCCCCTTGGGAGATTGGCAGGTAGACCGTGGTTTCCATCCGATTGTTTCAGCACCTCGAATACAAACCTGAATATCTATATGTGCATTATGACATTCGAATTTTGCAGTGGATTCGGCAGCCAGCACGCCGGACTTATCGGATACAATGCCTTTCAGATTATCTCCATCAATCTCAAATTTGCCTGGTTCTAATGATTCTAGGCTGGTTTGTTGGATAAAATCGAATGCTTTGGCAAACAGTGGATGTAGGTTAGCATATCGATGGAGCTGATTCAGGTGATCTACAATCATGGCAAGATTTTAAAAGAGGAAATTACTCGGGTTATCGTTGAACTCTTCCACTTCCATCTCCCTTCATCAGCTCTTTTACTTCTGAAAGAGTGGCATGATTGAGGTCTCCGGGAATGGTGTGTTTGAGGGCAGAAGCGGCTACGCCAAATTCAGCTGCTTCGGGCATGGGCATTCCAGATACTAAGCCGTAGATAAATCCGCTGGCAAAAGAGTCTCCGCTTCCAACGCGATCAACGATGCGCACTTCGTATTGTTTGGTATGGTAAAATTCATTGCCGTCGTATACCAGCGCGCTCCAGCCATTATCGGAGGCACTGTGGCTTTCCCGTAAGGTAGAAGCGATGTATTTAAATCCAAACTTATCCTTCATTTGTTTGAATACACTTTTATAGCCATCCAAATTTAATTCCCCTTTGGTAACATCGGTTCCTTCGGAGGTAAATCCAAGGGTGGTATCGGCATCTTCTTCATTACCGATACAAACATCTACATGGGCGCAAAGCCGCGTCATTACTTCCCGTGCTTTTTCCTTAGTCCATAATTTTTTACGGTAATTCAAGTCGATGCTGGTAGTAATCCCTTTTGCTTTGGCAGCTTTCAGGGCAGCTTCCGTTAGCGCTGCGGATTGATCGCTGAGTGCGGGGGTAATGCCTGTTGTATGAAACCAGCTGGCTCCTTCAAAAATTTTATCAAAATCAAATTCAGCAATTTCAACTTGTGAAATGGAAGCACCGGCCCGGTCGTAAATTACTTGAGAAGCTCTCATAGAAGCGCCGGTTTCGAGAAAATAGATGCCTAGTCGTTTTCCGCCCCGTACAATAAATTGGGTATCTACCCCATACCTGCGAATATGATTGATAGCTGCTTGACCCAGGGCATTGTCGGGAACTTTGGTAACAAAAACACCTTGTAAACCATAATTCGATAAGGCAACCGCCACATTGGCTTCACCGCCACCATAGGTAACATCCAAAGAATCACTTTGCACAAATCTTTCATGGCCGGGTGTAGATAGGCGCATCATGATTTCGCCGAGGGTAACAACTTTTTGCGACATGTTTTATTAATTATTAGTTCAAATAAAATAAGAAGGGAAAGGACTATCTTTAAATCAAGCAAATTTGTTCAATATTATGTTCCCTACATCTTTTTTGAGCATCTTTTCTTAATAAATATACGCAATCGTTTGCGTAATATTTTCGTATCAAACCTGCGATTTAGTTAACATTGTTGCCTGATTTTTATCCCTATGAGTAAGAAAAATGAATTGCTGCAACTGATTCCCCGGCAAGGGATTTTGCCATTGTTTTTTCACAAAGATGCTGAAGTTAGCATACAAGTGCTGAAAGCCTTATATAATGCGGGTATTCGGGCAGTAGAATACACCAATCGGGGGGAAGCTGCCCTTGCCAACTTCAAATTGATGAAGCAATTGTGCGAATCAGAAATGAAAGATTTGTACTTAGGAATTGGCACTATAAAAAACGCCGAAATGGCCAAAACTTTTATAGATGCCGGCGCAGATTATCTCATTTGTCCGGGTTGGGTTCCCGAGGTTGCCGAAGTGGCCGACCAACATGATATGCTTTGGGTTCCGGGTTGTATGACGCCCTCTGAAATTATTGCGGCAGAAAATAAGGGTGCTCGTATGATTAAATTATTTCCGGGCAATGTGCTGGGCCCCGGTTTTATGTCGGCCATTAAAGAATTATTTCCCCAATTACTTTTCATGCCAACCGGGGGGGTAGAACTAGACCGGGATAATATTGCCGGATGGTTTAAAGCGGGCGTTTGTGCCGTTGGCATGGGCAGTAAGTTAATCACCAAGCCGTTGTTGGAGGCAAAACAATACGATCAAATTACACAGGCAACCCGTGAGGTTATGGCCATTATTAAATCTATCCAAGCATGAGCTCAAACGGAAAAATAGGCAACTATCGCTGGACGATCTGCGCCCTCTTGTTTTTTGCAACTACGGTAAACTATCTCGACCGCCAGGTACTTAGTTTATTAAAGCCCCTGCTGGAAAAAGAATTTAACTGGAGTAATTCTGATTATGCCAATATCACTTCTGTATTTCAGTTTGTTTATGCCATTTCAATGGTGTTTGCTGGAAGAATAGTCGATCGTTTGGGAACGAAATGGGGATATGCCTGGTCGATTATTATCTGGTCGTTGGCTGCCATTATCCATGCATTTGCAGTTCCATTGGGTACTGCAGTATCTGGTATATTGGGTTTGGTAGGTTTGGCGGCTGTGCCCGTATCCATTGCCGGATTTATGGTTTCGAGGGCCTTATTGGGCTTTGGTGAAGCGGGAAATTTTCCGGCTGCTATAAAAGCCACTGCCGAGTATTTTCCGAAAAAAGAAAGATCCTTTTCTACGGGCATTTTTAATTCGGGAACGAATGTTGGGGCTGTATTGGCACCCTTATCTGTACCCTGGATTGCCCAACACCTCGGGTGGGAAGCCGCTTTCGTTATTATTGGGGCTGTTGGTTTTTTATGGCTGATTTTTTGGTTCTTATACTACGAAAAACCCGAAGATCAAAAAAGATTGTCGCCTGCCGAACTAGCATATATCAATAGCGATCGCGCAGAAACGGCTAAATCCGAAACCACTGAAAAAACACCTTGGTTACCCTTACTGGGGTTCAATCAAACCTGGGCCTTTGTTATCGGCAAATTTCTTACAGACGGTGTTTGGTGGTTTTATCTGTTCTGGTTACCCGGATTTTTAAAAGATCAGTATGGAAAGGAAGGAACTGCTGTGATGCTTCCTTTAGCAGTGCTGTATAGTATGACGATGGTGGGCAGTGTTGGCGGTGGATGGTTCCCTACTTATTTTATCAATAAAGGATATAAGCCCTACGATGGAAGAATGAAAGCCATGTTGATTATTGCATTTTTCCCGCTGGTAGTTCTATTGTCGCAACCTTTTGGTAGTATTAGTTTTTGGGTGCCTGTTTTATTAATCGGTATAGGCACTTCGGCACACCAAGCCTGGTCGGCCAATATATTTACCACCGTTTCGGATATGTTTCCGCAAAAAGCCATTGCTTCGGTGGTGGGTATTGGAGGTATGGCCGGTGGACTAGGCGGGGTTATTATTTCTAAAATCGCTGGTTGGTTATTTGATGGGTATAAAATGAGTGGGATTAAAGATGCTTTCAGCAAGGCCACAGATGCTGGCTTAGGTAATTTGGTTACTCAGATTCAACAAATGAAATTGTTAGATAAGCAAGGCGCCCTGATAAACCTTGCCAAAAAAGAAATGTATAGTCTCCCGGCAGATTTGCAATCACAGATTCAGCAACTGAATCCCGAAGGATTCACCCAACTAGTAAATTTGCAAAAGGAATGGGTACATGCATCTATGAATACGGCCTATACCATGCTGTTTGCTTATTGTGCTACCGCCTATTTACTGGCCTGGGCAATTATGAAAACGCTGGTACCGAAGGAAAAACAGGTTAACCTGAACGGAAACTAGGGAAATGCTGGGCAGAGTTTATTAGATTTGTTTTGAACAGTGCATAATCGTTCTGCATATGTTGAATAATATGTTGGTTAAAAGTTTTTGCATATTGGCGCTTTCTTGTTGGGCTCATCCCCTGCTGAAAGCCCAATCTAAAGAAGTATTTACCGTAACCGACCTGGCTGCTGACAAGCGCGTGGAAGTGAAAGTAAATAATCGACTCTTTACCCAATTCATTTATTCCGACACCCTCGAAAAACCGGTTTTATACCCTATTCTGGCAGCCGATGGTATTGCCATTACAAGAGGGTTCCCGTGGAAGCCCGAGCCCAATGATCCAACCGACCATCCCCATCACCTGGGCCTTTGGATGAATTATGAGAAAGTAAACGGACTCGATTTTTGGAATAACTCCTTTGCAATTCCCGCAGATAAAAAAAAATTGTATGGATGGATTCGTACCCGAAAAATTTTGCGGGCAGAAGGAGGGGAGCAAGGTATCATTGAGTACCAGGCCGAGTGGACCAGTCAAAGTGGGCAAGTAATTTTACAAGAGAAAACAAAATGGGTATTTCATCAAGAAAAACAAATTCAGTGGATTGACCGCTTTACTGAGTTAACCGCTGCAACCAGTGTGTCTATGCCCGATGCCAAAGACGGACTCCTGGGTTTGCGGGTGGCGCATGAATTGGAATTACCCATTACCGAATCGAAAGACTTTACCGACGCACAGGGCAATATAACCCATATCTCTTCGGTAAAAGATCCCTCCGTAACCGGTCAGTACCTTACATCAGCCGGAAAAGAGGGCGACGAAGCTTGGGGCACTCGCGGAAATTGGTGCATGTTGTATGGCAGAAGAGCCGGTAATCCGATTAGCATCACCATAATTGATCACCCTTCCAATTTGGGATATCCAACCTACTGGCATGCCAGGAATTATGGATTGTTCGCGGCTAATCCGTTGGGACAAAAAATATTTTCAAAAGGGAATGAAAATCTGAACTTTCGGTTATTAAAGGGGCAATCGGTTCGGTTTCAATATCGTATTGTAATTACTGCCGGTTTGCCGGTGCCGGTTACAAATAGGGTAGATGCCTGGGTTAAGCAGTTCGAAAAAACAGGAAAGGAATAACCCAACAATACCTACGCGAAGAATTGTAATTTTGCTGCTTATATTAGCTACATGCACATTCAGGTTAATTATCAAAAAAAGAAAGTAATACAGGCACTTCGGTATCATTTTATTCAGCGAACCGAAATCCGGATTTTAATGATATTGGTGAATGTATTTGCCATACTGTCTGCCGGATTGCTTTATTGGAAAATGATTCGCCCCGAGCCTTTCTTGCTGGGTTCGTTAATATGGTTGGGACTGATGGCTGCTTTTTGGTATATAATGCCACAAAGTATTTATGCCAAGTCGCCCACTTTTCGGGATGAGTTCACCATCCAAACTACCGACGAGGAACTGGTTTTAGAAAACGATCGGGGAACTGCCCATTGGGAGTGGCAAAGGTTTAGTCGGTTTTTTGAAAGTCCACATTTTTTTCACTTATACTTCAATCCCCGCTCATTTTTTCTTATTCCCAAAGAAACGATTACTCAGGATGATTTACACACACTGCGAGGATTATTACACCAGAAAATTGGGGATTGATTTTACAGATTTTTTTCCATCACATAATGGGGAACGGTTACTTCTGTAAATTCATCACTGCAAATACGGTACCCGCTTTTCTGGTAAAAACCAACTGCCGATTTACGGGCATGCATGGTTAAGCGTTGATATTTTCTATCCCGGGCGATGTTTTCGGCAAAACTCATCAATACCCTACCGATTCCTTTTCCTTGCAAGGGGGCACCTACCGCCATTTGGCGCAAGCGAACGGTGTTGGGGTCGGTTTCCGTTAAAATACAACAAGCTTCCAGTTGATCATCTTCAAAACATCCAAGCAGAATATCATCTTTTTCTTTTTCCAATTCCTCGGGGGTAAAGCCTAATCCCAGTGGTTTTCTGAGTAATTGCAGCCTTAATTCAACCATTTTTTGGTAATCGGAGGAGCCGTGATCGATGATTTTTAAGGCCATTTTGGGTATAAATTCATACAATTTACGCAGGAATTGCCTAAAAAAACGCCAAAATGGATAAAATGGGCACAAACCTTTTTTAGCAGTTTGAAACAAATATCTCCATAAAACATTGGTTATTTAACAAAAAGTATATTTTTGCCCCTGTAACAAAACATTTTACAATGTCTGACATCGCTACAAGAGTTAAAAAAATCATTGTTGACAAATTAGGAGTTGACGAAGCTGAAGTAACTAGTGAAGCTTCTTTCACCAATGATTTGGGTGCCGATTCGCTCGATACCGTTGAGCTTATCATGGAGTTTGAAAAAGAATTCAATATCTCCATTCCGGATGAGCAGGCTGAAACCATCACTACTGTTGGTCAGGCTGTAGCATACCTGGAAGAGCACGCAAAATAATTGTTCTCCTTTCAGGAATAATTTACAATCCGTCATTATGTAACCTTCAATGAGTTGCATAATGGCGGATTATCAGTTAATCAGGTTAACCATGCAATTGAAGAGAGTTGTTGTTACCGGAATAGGAGCCATTACCCCCATCGGAAATAATTTGGATGAATTTTGGCAGGGAATGTTGAACGGTGTATCCGGATGTGGCCCTATTACCCAATTTGATGCTGCCAAATTCAAAACCCGTATTGCCTGTGAGATTAAAGGGTTCGACCCTCTTAATCATATGGAGAAGAAGGAGGCGCGGAAATTAGATCGATTTACCCAAATAGCCCTGGCTGCCAGTGATATGGCCGTTGCAGATGCCGGCATCTCCCGCGAAAATGTAAATATCGACCGCGTAGGCGTAATATTTGCCAGCGGTATTGGCGGACTAGTAACTTTTCAGGATGAAGTAATGGAATTTGCCAAAGGCGACGGAGTTCCCCGTTTTAATCCGTTTTTCATTCCCAAGATGATATTGGATATAGCTGCCGGACAAATATCCATGCGCCATGGTTTTCGTGGACCGAACTTTGCAGTGGTGAGTGCATGTGCATCCAGTACCAATGCCATTATTGTTGCTACCGATAATATCCGAATGGGCAAGTCGGACATTATATTAACTGGCGGTACCGAATCTGTAATTGGGGAATCGGGTGTAGGTGGATTTAATGCTATGAAAGCCCTTAGTGAGCGAAATGATGATCCGCTAACTGCCAGTAGACCTTACGATAAAGACCGCGACGGATTTGTGATGGGTGAGGCCTCCGGAGTGCTGGTGCTGGAAGATTACGAGCACGCCGTAAAACGCGGCGCTAAAATTTATTGCGAAATTGCCGGTGGTGGGGCCACCGCAGATGCCTATCACCTAACTGCCCCGCATCCCGAAGGTTTGGGTGCTAAAAATGTTATGCAGGCCGCTTTACAGGATGCTGGAATGAAACCCGAAGATATCGACTATATCAATACCCACGGTACCTCTACCCCTTTGGGCGATGGAGCCGAACTGAATGCCATTCTGGATGTATTTGGGGAACACTCGTATCAATTGAACATTTCCTCTACCAAATCTATGACTGGCCACTGTTTGGGAGCCGCCGGTGTAATTGAGGCAATCGCTGCTATTCAAAGTGTTATACATGATATGGTGCCTCCAACCATCAATCACTTTACCGATGATCCGGAATTAGATCAGCGGCTGAATTATACTTTCCATAAACCCCAGCAAAGGCTGGTTCGTGCAGCTCTTAGCAATACATTTGGGTTTGGCGGACACAATGCTTGTATCATTGTGAAAAAATTCATAGCTTGAGTACGTGATACAACTGCTCACTTTTTTTACCAGAAAGTCTGGATACGAAACTAAATTCGCCCTTCAATTAAAAGAGGTATTGGCAATTGAAACCTCCAATACCCAACTGTATCGTACTGCCCTAAGCCACCGTTCGGTAAAAGAAACGGCCGACGAAAATAATGAGCGCCTCGAATACCTAGGAGATGCTATCCTTAGTGCTATTATTGCCGACTACCTTTTTAAAAGATATCCCTATAAGGGAGAAGGCTACCTAACCGAAATGCGTAGCAAAATGGTTAACCGCCAACAGTTAAACGAAATCGCCCTTCGCATGGGCTTGCGAAAACTCACCTTCTATAATAAATTCGATAATGCCCTCAAGGGAAGTCATATTTTCGGAAATACCCTCGAAGCCTTGGTAGGCGCGGTTTATTTAGATAAGGGCTACCGAAAAACCCAGCAGTGGGTGCTGAATCAAGTGGTGATGCCCCACATGTTTGTAGATGATTTGGAATCGGTGGATATCAACCTAAAAAATAAACTCATCGGTTGGGCCAGCAAAAACGGCAAAACACTCAGTTTCGAACTAGTAGATGAAAAACGGGAAGGCAACCGGCGCTTGTTTCAAATGGATGTACTGATCGACGGTGAAACCATCGCCTCCGGAAAGGGGTATAATAAAAAAGACGCCAGTCAGCAAGCCGCTCAAACCGCTTTGCTAAAACTGGGCATTTAATTACTGCCTTATTTTTCGATTACTCTTTTATTTCCTCGCACAACTCAACCAACACTCCCCCCGCCGATTTGGGATGAACAAAACATACCCATTTATTGTCGGCACCCCTTTTGGGCTCATCGCTTAATAAGCGAAATCCTGCAGCCTTCAACCGGCTCATTTCAGCCCGGATATCTGGTACTTCAAATGCTATATGATGCAAGCCCTCCCCTTTTTGTTCTATAAATCGAGCAATTACCCCATCGGACTGCAAACTTTCTAACAATTCAATTTTAGAGGCGCCTGTTAAATAAAATGCCGTTTGCACCCCCTCTGTTTCTACTGCTTCTTTTTTATAGCAGTTTGTATTTAGCAGTTGCTCATATAAGGGCACCGAAACGGATAAATCCTTAACAGCAATACCAATATGTTCAACTTTGTACATAATTAAATAATTTATATATAATAAATAATCTCAATTTGTTTGCCTGGTAGAGGCTTACATGCGCAACAAAATTGTTAAAAAAATAAATAGGCAACTTATTCCTTTACGAAATATGGAAAATAAAGGGTTAGCTGCCGATTCGAATTTCTTTTGACAACCTATTGCAGTACTTTTGTGTTATAGTAATAAATTAATCGTTTTTTCATGTTGAAGTTACCTGTTTATCTGGATAATAACGCTACCACCCCGATGGATCCGCGCGTGTTAGAAACAATGATTCCGTACTTTACGGAACATTTTGGCAATGCGGCCAGCCGTAACCATCCTTTTGGCTGGCAGGCAGAGGAAGCGGTAGATTACGCCCGTGAGCAGGTTGCTAAGTTGATTGGTGCCGATCCCAAAGAAATTATTTTCACTTCCGGAGCTACCGAAGGAGATAATCTGGGTATCAAAGGGGTGTTCGAAATGTATGCTTCCAAGGGAAATCACATCATCACTTGCACCACTGAACACAAAGCGGTTCTAGATACTTGCAAGCATATTGAAAAACTGGGAGGTGAAGTAACCTACCTAGAAGTGGATAAGGAAGGTTTGGTAAATCTGGCAGAGTTGGAAGCGGCTATTAAGCCAACCACCATTCTGATTGCCATCATGTATGCAAACAACGAAATTGGAGTGATACAGCCTGTGCGTGAAATCAGCGCCCTTGCAAGGAAACATGGCGTATTGTTTTTTACAGATGCCGTTCAGGCCGTAGGTAAAATTCCGGTAAATGTATTGGAAGATGGAATAGATATTATGGCATTTACTGCCCACAAAATGTATGGTCCCAAAGGAATTGGTGCCCTCTATGTTCGCAGAAAAAATCCACGCGTTAAAGTAACTGCCCAGATGGATGGTGGCGGCCACGAACGCGGGATGCGCAGTGGTACCCTGAACGTTCCGGGTATTGTTGGTTTTGGAAAAGCCTGTGAACTGGCCCGTGAAGAAATGCAACAAGATGCCGAAAGACTCAGCAAACTCCGCGATAAACTGGAAACCGAATTGCTACAAATAGAAGAAACCTATGTAAACGGAAGTCGTCAGCATCGCCTGCCGCATGTAAGCAACGTTTCTTTCAAATATGTAGAAGGGGAAGGGCTGCTAATGGGTTTCAATAAGAATATTGCCCTGTCGTCTGGCTCAGCCTGTACCTCCGCCTCCCTCGAACCCAGTTATGTATTGAAAGCCCTTGGATTGGGAGATGATCTGGCACACAGCTCTCTTCGTTTTGGCCTAGGCCGTTTTACCACCGAAGAGCAAATCGATTATACCATCAAATCCGTAACCGATACCGTTTTAAAATTGCGCGAAATGAGTCCGCTCTGGGAAATGTTTAAAGAAGGCATCGATCTCGATAAAATTGAATGGGCACATCATTAATTAGTAAATAACCTATCAGAAAATAATAATACTATGGCATACTCAGAAAAAGTAATTGACCACTACAGTAACCCGAAAAATGTAGGCACTTTAGATAAGTCTAAGAAAAATGTAGGTACCGGACTCGTTGGCGCACCCGAATGTGGTGATGTGATGCGTTTGCAAATTGAAGTGGATGATGCTACCGGCTTAATTACCGATGCTAAATTCAAAACCTTTGGTTGCGGTTCAGCGATTGCTTCCTCTTCCCTGGCTACCGAATGGCTGAAAGGGAAAACCGTAGATCAGGCAGTAGAGATAGACAATATGGATCTGGTAGAAGAATTAAATCTGCCGCCCGTAAAAATTCACTGCTCCGTTTTGGCTGAAGATGCTATCAAATCGGCTATCAACGATTACCGCAAGAAAAACGGCTTAGAAGAGTTGGTTTTTGAAGAAAAAATACATTAATCATTGGCAGGAGCCCTTTAGTAGTTCCATGGTAGATACCGAAAACAGCATATACATTAGCGATAAAGCCCGCACCAAAGTTGATCAGTTGATGCAGGATGCCGCGCTGTCAGTTTCTGATGGCTATTTCCTGCGCGTTGGCGTAGTGGGAGGCGGTTGTTCTGGATTGAGTTATCAGATGGATTTTGATAATGAAGTAAAACCGATGGATCAGGTGTTCGAGCACAACGGGATAAAAATAGTTACCGACTTGAAAAGCTTTTTATACCTGGTAAATACCGAACTCGATTTTTCGGATGGACTGAATGGGAAAGGATTCTATTTTAATAATCCCAATGCCAGCAGAAGTTGCGGATGTGGAGAGAGTTTTGCCGTTTAAATGCCTTCAACTGGTTTAATAAGTTTCTAACAGCCTGCGGGCTGTTTTTTTATGCACCGCTACGAATTTATACGGTAACTTAAATGTGAGAAAATACCTAAACTATCCGCTTCCATAGGGCGGATTGATCAATAACTAGTAGTTTTGAGCTATGTGGATGATTTGCAAAAAAGAGTGGGCGCAATTTTTTAGCAGCTTAACCGGTTATCTGGCATTGGCTGCCTTTTTTGTGCTCAACGGCTTATTGTTTTTTGTTTTTCCTGATACCAGTTTATTGCAAGATGGATATGCCAGCTTAACTCCCTTTTTTCGCTGGGTACCCTGGGTATTGCTGGTATTTATTCCGATCATCACCATGCGCAGCTTTTCGGATGAATACCGATCGGGTTTTTTCGAATTATTACGAACCCTCCCCATTACTGCCTGGGAACTGGTGCTGGGTAAATTTTTAGGCGCCTTATTAATTGTATGGGCTGCTCTACTGCCCACTTTATTATATGCATTCACCCTTCAACAACTGAGTGTTAGCGGTGGGATAGATGTGGGCGGCGTTGCCGGTAGTTATGTGGGCTTGCTTTTATTGGGAGCTGCTGCTACGGCAATAGGCATCGCTGCCAGTTGTTTAACTGCCAACACAGTAGTGGCTTTCATCATCGGGTTGCTTATGGGACTGTTACTATACAGCGGATTTGATTCTATTAGTCAACTCGCCAGCTTACCGGTTGAGAGCGAATATTACTTACAAATGTTGGGTATGAAATTTCACTATAGTAGTATCAGCAGGGGGGTACTTGATTCGCGCGACCTTTTTTATTTTTTAGGAATAACGGCACTGTTTCTTTATTTCACGCAACAAAGGATTCAACAATCATAATATGCTGCATGCTCGGTAAAATCATACAACCATATCGTATCTGGATAGCAGGCATCCTCTTTGTTGCCATATTGTTTTTAACCGCCGGGTGGTATACACGTATCGACCTCACTGCTGAAAAGCGCTATACCCTATCGCCCTCTACCCAACAATTACTGAATGAGGTAGATAGTACGATTGATGTGCAGGTTTTTCTTACCGGAGAACTCCCAGCCAATTATAAAAAATTGTCTGTTGCTACCGCTGAATTATTAGATGAATTTAAAACCCGCTCGCACAATCACCTTCGCGTAACCTTCGCCCTGCCTGATGAAAACATTTCGAACGATACGGTTCGGATGCAATTATACGACAGTTTAACCCGCCTGGGGGTGGTTTTCGAAACCTCCGAAGAAGTAGGCAGTAAGCGTGAAAAAAAAGTTAGTCAACGCATCATTCCTTCAGCACTAGTAAGTTATCGAGATGGTCAAAAACCCATCTCCATCGACCTGCGGAGTAGTCGTAAAATATTTAGACCATTCGACGTTATCAATCAAAGCCCCGAAGAAGATGTAGAAGCCACCCGCAATGCGGCAGAAGCTTTATTGGAATATAAGTTTGCAGATGCTATTGATAAATTAACAAGGAAAAATATTCCGGTAGTAGCGTATGTAACCGGAAATGGTGAGCCCGTAGATTATACAGTAAGTGACTTGTATGAAACCTTATTCAGTCGGTACCAACTGGGCAGATTTGATTTAGAAAAGGGATTTCCCAATGCCTCGCTTATTCAAGCATTGATTGTGGTGAAACCTACCCTTCCGTTTACTGAAGAGGATAAGCTCAAACTCGATCAGTATGTAATGAACGGAGGTAAAATCATTTGGTTTATAGATAAGTTACATGCAGAGTTAGACAGTCTGATGCGCAATAAAGGGGGCTATACGGCTTTCGACAGAGGGCTAGAGCTGGATGATTTATTATTTAAATACGGGGTTCGCATTCAGCCTGATTTACTGCAAGATTTGAACTGCGCCAAATTGCCCATCGTTGTTGGAAAAAATCCCGATGGGAGTCCCGTAATGCAGCGAATACCCTGGCCCTATTATCCTTTTCTCAGTGCGCGTAATTTTCATCCGATTTCGGCTAACCTCGAACGGGTGTTACCAATTTTTCCTTCAAGTATTGATACGGTGAAATCTCCCGGCATACAAAAAACTATTTTATTGGCAACCGATTCGAATAGTCGCAGCATCAGTTCACCCGCTCAGGTTACGTTAAATAGTGTTCGGTCGGCCGAAGATTTTAGCTCATTTAATAAAAGCTACTTGCCTGTGGCGGTTTTGTTAGAAGGAACTTTTCATTCTTTGTTTGCCGGCAGGGCCACCGCAGCTTTGCAGGATTCTGTACTTAGAGCCAGTGGAGTACCTTTCGCAGCAGAAAATAAGCAGCCAACCCAACAAATAGTGGTTTCGGATGCAGATATTGTAACCAATCCGGTTTCTGCCGGTATGGGTCCCCAGTCGATGGGTGAATTACCTTTTGAAAACTACCGATTCGCCAACCGCGATTTTTTTCTGAACGCCCTCGATTATCTGGTAAGTGAGCGAAAATTATACGAAAGTAGGAACAAAGATTTTGTGCTCCGCCTGCTCGATAAAAATCGGGTAGAGCAGGAAAGATTACAATGGCAATTAGTAAATATGCTGCTACCTTTGCTTATGCTTGTTTTGGTGGCATGGGTAGTACAATCTATTCGCCGGAAAAAATTTCAACAACCCGGTTCAATAATACAACAATAATATCATGACCGCCCATCAAATTGTTTACCTCGTTTTTGGTGTTGTTTTAGTAGTTGCATTGATAGTGGACTTAGGACTGTTGAGTAAAAAAAATACCACTATCACAATCCAAAAAGCCCTATACCAAACTTTTTTCTGGGTATCGCTGGCATTATTGTTTTTCGTTTTTTTGTTAATTGAGGGGCATGCCCTCTCTATAGAAAACACGAAGTCTACTTTAAGTGAAGAGGCAGCTTCCTCTCAATTGGCATTAGAATTTATCAGTGCGTATCTTATGGAATGGAGTTTAAGTATTGATAATATTTTTGTTTTCATTATTATTTTTAATTCATTTCAGGTAAAGCCTGCCCATTATTCTAGGGTGTTGCTGGTAGGAATTTTGATGGCAATTTTTTTCCGGATTTTGTTTATCACCCTAGGGGTTGCATTGGTGCAACAATTTTCGGGGATATTATATGTTTTTGGGGCGTTTCTCTTATTTACCGGATATAAAATGTTTACGGCCGGAGAGGAGGACGAATTCGATCCGCATAAAAGTTGGATATATCTGCAAATCAAAAGAATATTCCCGCTTACAGAAGAAGATGGAGGCGGAAAGTTTTATATCAGGCAAAATGGAAAGGGGTTGTATACCAGTCTTTTTGTAGTGATTATCTTATTGGCAGCAATTGACTTGGTTTTTGCACTCGATTCCATTCCTGCTGTAATGGGTATTTCAAAAGACCCGCTGATTATTTATACGTCTAATATTTTTGCCGTTTTAGGCTTGCGTAGTTTATTCTTTTTACTGCGAACCGCCGTATCCAAGTTCGATTATTTGCAACAGGGTATTGCAATTGTGTTGATTTTTATTGGAGCCAAAATGCTGGGCGAACATTTTATCAGTCAGTGGGTAAGCAAAAATGTGCAGGTAGTTATCTCACTGCTGGTAATCGTAGTTTGTATAACCGGCTCGATTTTCTATTCTATTTTCATTAATAAGAGAGGCTTACCCGCCGATGTAAATGCAGATGAATAGTAGGGAAACTTATTCCATTCAGTCAATTGCTGCCATTATGCAGGCCGATTGTTCTTCTAATAAGGATTTCCCCATACATTTTTTACAAACGGATAGTCGCCGCATTATTGCTCCTGCCGAAACCTTATTTTTTGCCTTACCCGGTAATCGCCGGAGTGGGGAAGACTATATACCCGAACTCATTCAGCGGGGAGTAATCGCTTTTGTGGTATCGACCCAATTTTCTGTTCCGAATGATTCCCCGGGAGTATTTGTAAAAGTGCCCGATGTGCAAAAAGCACTACAGCAACTGGCCGCTTATCATCGCAGATTGTTTTCGTTGCCGGTAATTGGAATAACGGGTAGTAATGGAAAAACCATTGTAAAGGAATGGCTCTTTCAGTTGCTGCAAGAAGATGAGGTGATAGTTCGGAGTCCGCGTAGTTATAATTCACAGATAGGGGTACCTCTGAGTGTTTGGCAAATTAAGCCACAGCATACACTGGGTATTTTTGAAGCAGGGATCTCTACGGTGGATGAGATGCAGCAATTACATCAAATCATTCAACCTACCATTGGAGTGTTTACGAATTTATCGGATGCACATAGTGAGGGATTCCCGGATCGCAAGCAGAAACTGATTGAAAAAGCGAAATTATTTTCAGGAGTTGAAAAACTGGTATTTGCGTTGGATGAAGTGGGTATGCCATTGCTCTCTGAAAATGGATTGGTAACAAAGGGATTGTCTGATAACGCTGTATTTTGCTGGAGCCGAAAGCAGCATGCTACCCTGCAGATTATCGATGAGCAAATAGTTTCACATCAAACGCGTATATCAGCATTATATAATTCAGTGTCTTATCAATTTACTATACCCTTTACCGATCGAATTTCTGTAAACAATGCCCTTACCTGCTGGCTTACACTGGTGGCCATGGGATATAATTCGGATGTGGCTTCCGAAAGGCTCAGTAGGCTGGAGCCCATTGATATGCGGATGCAATTGATAAAGGGGGTAAATCAGTGTACGCTAATTAATGATAGTTATAGTAACGACCTAACCTCCTTATCACTGGCCATCGATTACCAGGTGCAGCAGGCAGGGGATTTAACGCCATTGCTAATTGTAAGTGATTTGCCGGCTCCGGAAGCTTCCGATGAAATTGTTTATCCTCGTTTGGCACAACTGCTGCAGGCAAAAGGAATACGGCAGGTAATCGGAATTGGGCCGCGCATTTCCCGCTATGCCAACGCATTTCATTCAGTTCGTATACCGGCTACCTTTTTTGTTGATACCGAATCATTTCTTCGTTCTTTTCGGGAACGCGATTTTCAATCCTGCATCATACTATTGAAAGGGGCCCGGGTTTTTCAGTTTGAGCGGATAGTAAGGCGGCTCGAATTAAAAACACATCAAACGCAGTTAACCATCAACCTTACTGCCTTATCGCGAAATGTAAAGAAACATCAATCGATTCTATTACCCCACACAAAAATGATGGTGGTTTTGAAAGCTTTTGGCTATGGAACAGGCAGTGCAGAGATTGCCAAAATGCTTCAATATCAACAGGTGCAGTATCTTGCAGTCGCCTATATCGATGAGGGTATTGAATTAAGAAAAGCTGGCATTCATTTGCCCATTATGGTGATGAATGCGGAGGAAAGCGGATTTGAGGCGCTGTTACAATATCAGTTAGAACCTGAATTGTATTCATTTGCCATCACCCGTAGCTTTTTACAATTTTTGGGGAAAGCCGGGATTACTCATTTTCCTGTGCACCTGAAAATTAATACCGGTATGAATCGGTTGGGATTTAATCCAGACGAAATTCCGGAACTGGTTGCCCTGCTCCAGCAGAATCCGCTACTAAGGGTTCAAACCGTGTTCAGTCATTTTGTTGCCAGTGAAAACCCCACAGCCGATGCTTTTACCAATAATCAGTTAGCTGTGTTTACAGCAGCTTGTGCAACTTTGGCTGCCTCTTTGCCCTATTCTTTTTTGCGACATATTGCTAATTCTGCAGCTATTCAGCGCCATCCGCAGGCACAGTTAGATATGGTTCGATTGGGTATGGGGATGTATGGGGGAGATCAATCGGGTACCCTTGCACTAGAACCCGTTGCCACCCTAACCACCACGGTTGCCCAGGTACGAAAAGTACCCAAGGGGCAAACTGTTGGGTATGGTCTGGAAGCTGTGATGGAGCAGGATACTATCATTGCTGTTGTGAATATCGGTTATGCCGATGGGTATCCGCGTGCTTTGGGGCATGGGGTAGGAGAAATGTGGCTAGCAGGAAATCGGGTACCAGTGGTGGGGCATGTATGTATGGATATGGCGATGTTGGATGTTACCCATATCCCCGAAGTAGCTGCTGGTGCTGAGGTTGAAGTAATGGGAATTCATGTGCCGGTGGCCGAATTGGCTGCCAAAGCGGGAACCATACCCTATGAGATAATGACTGGCATTAGTGCTCGGGTAAAAAGAGTTTACCTAGAAGAGTAGTTCAGTTGTATACAAATTGATAAATTTTACTAGGAAAACCAAGCCTTTTAGGGCAATTGCTATATTTGCAGCTATTTAAACAAATTATTTGTGAAAGGAAAACATCTCGTATACCTCATTCTCCTGATATTGGCAGCTGATCAGGCATTGAAATTTTATATCAAACTCAATTATTATGCAGGTGAAGAGCATGTAATTATTGCCGATTGGTTTCGCTTACATTTTGTAGAGAATGAAGGGATGGCCTGGGGATGGAAATTCGGGGGCGACACGGGCAAAATCATCCTTACGCTTTTCCGTTTGGTAGCCGTTATTTGGGGGAGTTTTTTATTGCGCGATTTTGTTCGAAAAAAATACCACAAAGGTTTTTTAATCTGTGCTGCCTTAATTTATGCAGGTGCTTTGGGTAATCTGATAGATAGTTTGTTTTATGGAATTATTTTTGAACAGAGCAACCCCCTCAATCAAAACATAGCCCGCTTTTTTCCTCCGGGCGGTGGATATGCTTCTTTACTGCATGGTAAAGTAGTAGACATGCTCTATTTTCCAATAATTACCCATGCGCATTTCCCATCCTGGGTTCCTATTTGGGGTGGGGAGGAATTTGAATTCTTTCGACCTGTTTTTAATCTAGCAGATGCCTCCATCTCAACCGGCGTAATTGTTCTGTTGCTGTTTCAAAATAAATTAATGGCCCGTCCAGAAGAAAAAAGGGTACATACTATTGAAACCAAAACGGAAGTAAGCGACCAGAATCAGATTTCGTAGTAGTAAATAGATGCTAATAAATGGTTGGCTGCCGGGTAATAGGAATCGATAGACTATTGGGGACTACTCCTATCACCTGGTCAATTAAGCCAAATCCTTTCGCATAATAGGATATTCCTGATGTTACCGATCGGAAAGTTCCATTGGTAGGCTTGAATTGGATTTCTCTTTTTACGGCTATCACATTTTGATAGGTGTTTCCACCAATTGTATAGGGCACAGTGTTTTTCGATAAAATGGTAAATATCGCTTTAGTAACCCCTAATTCTTCCACACCGCCGGTTATTAGTTTTACTATCCCGTATTCCTGGGTTTCCCAACTTTCATTAACAGCAGCTCTTTCCTTTAAAAAGGGATAGGTAATGAAATAAGAAGGAACAGAATCAAAAAGAAAAACGTAGTCAAAGTCAATTGTGCTCAAGGCATAATAATTACCAATAGAAGAATTTTTTGCAAAATAAAAGGTGTCTTCTGTTGAGCGAGCAAACTGGAAATATTCTAAACTGTCAATCGTAAAGGTTTCCTCAGCAACTGTTACCCGGAAAGTATCCAAGGATCCAATTTTCGGCTCATATTTATACGTCCAATTAGAAGCTTTGGATGTTGGAAAATAATCATCACCACCACCGCCGCCACCACCACCCCCTGATCCGGAAGCGGTAACCAAAAAACTGCAGGAAGTACCATTAAATCGCAGGGTAAAAACAGAGGTTTTGGGTAATAAAGGTTTTCCATATCCTTTTACAGAAACTTTTACTGCACCGGTATTTAAAACAAAACCAGAATCTTGAAACCACATACCATTTACCGTATCGGAACTTATCTTGTATTTGCCGGTTTTTATAAAGTTTACATTCGCCCCCAGGTTGTTGGAAGTGGTAAGCGGCACGTCTACTTTGTATGTGCCACTCACGGTAATCTGCTTGCAATTGCCCAATGAATCCACCAGGCTTCCGAGGGCCGTCATAGAAAAGCCCTCATTTTCTAAACTATACTCCTTTTCGCAGGATACCAATAGGAAGCCGGCAAGCAGGAAACTGAAAAAGCGGAGGGAGATTGACTTCATAATTTTGCCCTTAAGTGGGGGGGGTTAATTAGAGATACAAATTAAACTAAAATTGCTGCCTGTTGTGGCAGATTATCTCCATTATTAAGGGAAATAATATTTTTTAACGTTGTTGTAGCAATCTCATGAAGGGCTTCTTGGGTAAAAAACGCCTGATGAGCAGTTATTAATACATTATGAAAACTTGACAATCGTTGTAGGGTTTCATCCTCCAAAAGTCGGTTAGAAAGGTCTTTGAAAAATAAATTTTCCTCCTGTTCATACACATCCATTCCCAAATATCCAATTACCCCCTTTTTTAGGGCCTGAATAACGGCTTTGGTATCTATTAATCCTCCCCGGCTGGTATTAATCAGCATCACTCCCGGCTGCATTTGTTGCAGGGTTTGCTCGTTAATCAGGTGATGGGTTTGTGGGGTAAGTGGGCAATGCAACGAAACGATTGCAGCTTTTAAAACTTCGGCCAGCGTAACATATTCAACACCCATTTTTTCGAGTGCTGAATTTTTTACAATGTCGTAGGCAATTACCCGGCATCCGAAGCCAATCATAATTTTGCAAAAACAGGTGCCAATATTTCCGGTACCTACCACCCCCACCGTTTTACCAAATAAGTTAAAACCGAGTAATCCATTTAGTGAGTAATTCTGTTCACGCACCCGGTTATAGGCTTTATGGGTTTTTCGGTTAAGGGTGAGTATCATGGCTACGGCGTGTTCGGCTACCGATTCGGGCGAATAGGAGGGTACGCGGCACACCCGCAATTGATATTTTCGGGCAGCTTCTAAATTTACGTTGTTAAACCCAGCACAGCGCAAGGCGATGATGCGAACCCCCGCTGCTGCCAATTGCGCACAAACTTTTTCGTTTACCTGATCATTTACAAACACAGAAACTGCCTGTGTTTCTGTTACCAATGCGGCAGTTGTTTCATTCAGCGGCATTTCTTCGTACCGAATAGCAATGCCAGCTTTTTCAGCCGCCGGGGTAAAATAAATGTGATCGTAAGGTTGTGCCGAAAACAAGGTCAAATTCATACACTAAAGGTAAGCACACATTTGTGTATTTTAATCAGGTTGGCTATTGTCACAACTACGTCATTTTTATCTGGCTACTTCACTTTTTACAATTGTGTGGCAATTATCTGTAACGTTTGGTGAAACCTTTGTGTCTGAAAGATTTTTATGCGGAGGAGGGCCCTGGTTGTACTATTTTTTTTCGCGATGAGTAGTCTGCGTGCGCAATCTACCCAGTTACACGATACCCTTTTTGGCAGCAGTGACCCCCTAATAGTAACTGCCACCCGCATTTCCGGAAAATTGAGTAATGTGGCTGTTCCTGTAACCTTTGTTTCTGCCAAGCAAATCAGGCAATCCGGATTACTTCGGTTGCAGGATGTGTTGCAGGAGCAAACCGGATTGGTGGTAGTGAATGCCCAGTTGGGGAGTTCGTTAAATGGGTATCCCAATCCCTTTGGGCAAGGGATACAAATGATGGGATTAGATCCGGCCTATACCCTGATTATGCTGGATGGCGAACCCCTGATTGGTCGCAATGCGGGTATCCTCAATTTAGGACGTATCACTACCGGAAATATTCAGCAGATAGAAATTGTAAAGGGACCATCCTCCAGTTTATATGGGAGTGAGGCCATGGCCGGCGTGGTGAATATCATCACCCAAAAATCGGCACAACCCTCTCTCGATATTCAGGCCTACCATGCTTCCCGCCAAACCAGTAGCGCATCAATATCTTATAGTAATCAATGGAAGCAAACCGGTATCCGAGGCTTTTTACATCAGTATTCTACGGGCGGATACGATCTGGATCCCAAAACATACGGCAACACGCAAGACCCTTATCGGATTCAAAGTGGAAACGTTCGGATAGTGCAAGATTTTTCTTCTCGGAGTCAACTGCAGGTTTCTTATAGGTTCAATCAACAGACACAGAAAAATCGGTATCAAATACAATCGCAGGGGTTCCCTGAAATTGTATCGGGCAATACTACTGAAAAAGATGCATCGGCATTTTTGCAATGGCGGTATCAATTTGCCGGAGGTGCCCGGTTGTACTTCCGTTCTTTTTTTAATGAATATCAAAACAATGCCTTTGTTGATGTAGAAAAAACCGGCACCCGTTTTGATGAAAATAATTTTAGTCAGCGTCTATACAAACAAGAGGTACAATTACAGGTACCTAAATTCCTGGGGGGTGTATTTGTATCTGGCATAGGCTACATGCTCGATCAGGTTACTGCTACCCGTTATGCAGGAAACCAATCACTGCAAACAGGGTATTCATTCATGCAGCAAGAATGGAATATACCTGCTCAGCATCTTACGCTAATTGCCGGTGCCAGAGTGGATAAGCGGGAAGATTTTACGGCTCGTGTTAGTCCTAGAATTTCCCTTGCCTGGCAACCCAACGCCCATTGGAAAATAACCGCCAATGCCGGGGGTGGATTTAAAGCACCGGATTTTCGGCATCTCTATTTGAATTTCAGCAATCCGCAAATCGGTTATTCTCTGCTAGGTGCACAGGCTGCACCGCAGGAGCTGGTTCGTTTACAGCAACAGGGATTATTACAAAGCGGTGCCGATATTACCCCTTTTCTTACGCCCCGTAATTTGTTGCCCGAGTATGGCAATGGCGTTCACTTGGGCGCAGTATATAAAGCACAGCGATGGAACGTATCCCTTGGATTATTTCACAATGAAGTGAATAACCTGATAGATGTTTATTCCCTCTCCTTTACCCGCAGCAATGGTCTGCCTATCTATAGCTATCGAAATGCCGGAAGAATTTATACGCAAGGTGCTGAGATAGAATATCAGTATCGGCTGAATACACATTGGAAAATATCTGCAGGTTATCAATACCTAATTGCCAAAGACCGCGATGTGGTGGAAGCCATTCAACAACAAAAAATTTATCGTAGAGATCCACAAACCTATGAAACCAGTTTGCTAACGGCTGATCAGTATATAGGATTGGCCAATCGTTCGAAACACATCGCCAACGGAAAGCTGATGTACGAAAATCAATCTCAAGGCTGGTATGCTTTTCTGCGGGTGGTGTATCGGGGTGCCTATGGATGGATGGATGTTAATGGCAACCAGGTAATTGATGATACCCGAGAAATGACTTCCGGTTTTTCCCTAGTAAATCTGTCGGCTGCCAAAAATATTTCGCCACAATTTTCTATACAGGCAGGCATAGAGAATCTGCTCAACTATACGCAGGCAGTTCAACAACCACAGTTACCGGGGAGACAATTTTTTATCTCACTTCAATTCAATCTTTCCAAAACTCGTATAAAAAAATAAAGCAATCAATATGAAAACAATTTCTTCCTTTCCCGCACTCGCAGTTGTATCGATCTTTTTGTTGACAAGTTGTAAAAAAGACGAAGTTACCCCGGTTGTACCTCCTGTAACGGCAACCCAAACCTTATCGGTTCCGTTTAGTACGGCAACTAATTTCCGTTTTTTTAGTTTTAAAGATAGTACCGGTGTATCCAGTGCCGATTCTGCCACGGGTAAATGGGATTTTGCTATCCGGTTTACCAAGATTTTAATCAACAGCCAGGCTAGTGGACCTGGTAATGCAGGTGTGATTTTGCAAGATGGAATTTATTCGTCCATCACCAGTGCCCCTACTACTGGCTACAGTTACGATACCACGGCAACCCGACTAGCTATAAAAGATGGTAGCTGGTACGATTATAATTCGGTTACCCGCAGTCTTAGCCCCAAAGCAGGCAAGGTTTTTATTTTTAGAACGGCCGATGGATCGCGCTATGCCAAATTGCAGCTGCTATCGGTAGAGTATGCCCCCTTTGTAGGCATGGTACCTGTTACTTTGTTGTATAAGTTTCAGTACACCTATCAGCCGAATGGCACCACTTCTTTCCAGTAAATAAAGGCCATTACCGTTTTTTCACGGATATAATTTCCGTGAAAAAACGGATGGTGGGTTCGGTGTATTACAGATATACTTGGATTTGAAGGAGTAAAGGGCAATGCTGATTGGTCAAGTACTTTGTTTGTTGCTTCTGCTAATTTCTTTTAGGTGTGCTGCTAGCGGATGGCAGATTTTCCCGCAATAGTTAATTGTTCGTGTTATGCAGAAACTTTTGTTTTTACTGTTGTTTTTGTCTTACGAATTAGTTTTTTACTTTTCAATAATTTTTGTGCTTTAATATATTTGCTAATTGCTTGTTCTTCACTTTTAGTTAACGGTCCTTGTCCGCCAATAAAGTCCACATTAAGTACTGTTGATTTATTTTTCATTATGGACAGTATTAATTTCTGTGAATTTTACTTGCTTCTCTATTTTGGGCCTCCATGTATCCATGCTAGCCATTGTATCACATAGTTTTTCGTGAAAATAAATTTGATACCAGGTTTTATTATGAAACTCACCCACCTTTTCAAAAACTTTTTCCGAATGTATCATGAGTTTTAAAATGAAGTCTTCTTTAGGTTCCCGATGACTATTGATCACTTTGCTCAAGAACACAGGGGTAACGTTGATATCATTTGCAAATTCTCTCCGCTTTGAATATATTGCGTCAACATAAGTTTCTAAGAAATAGGCAAAATGATGTTGATTGTTATAGACAGGCTCTTTTAGATAGTTTTCCATTTTCAATTTTAGTTGCAATAGTTTCGCACGAATCACTTGCTCTTTTGGTAAATTCTTCATTCGGTGTAAACGAGCTTGCATTAGAGTTATAGAGTCTTGTTTTTTTTCCTTATTTGATTTATATTTTGAATCAACTCCAAACTCAGGATCAACTTGGATACTATTTTTTTTATTAGTCATGATCGTATTGATTGATAAGGTTTATTATTTCAGGAACTTCTATGCTTAAAGTCATTCCCGTGATATTCATATTGTATTTGTCGATATAATGTTGGGCAATTGAACTTTTGGGTCTAAGAGAAATGCAGGCCAATTCTCCAAATTCAGCAACAGCAATTTTTGCAACGTAGGTAATTAAGTTTCCCGTAATTTTTTCAAAAAGTTTTGTTTTCCCTTTGTTTTCTATTGAAACAGTTAAAAGCCTAATGTGTATTCTCCACTCAGAAGGGATTCTTTCTATTGAAATAAGCCCTAATATATCATTCTTTTCTTTTATAACTAATTTGTACAACTCTTCTTTACTTTCCGATTTCCAATTAAAAAAGTATCGAGTTTTTGTTAGCGATTTATAGTCTGCAGTTTCTACAGGCAATATCTCTATAGGATAAATTTCCCCTGTGGAGACTTCAATAACAGTCATAATGTAAAATTACGAAATAAGTTTCCCAAAAATGGAAAATATATATTGTATGTTTCCAATTATTAGAAAGTTTTTTCTAACAATTGCAGTTAACCTGCTAATAAGCATCATGCCCCGGTATTTGCAACCAAACGTTTTAATGCTAAGCGAGAATGCGGTGTGCACAATTCAAATTTAAAAAATCATTATAAGTTATCCATGAAAACTTCCAGGCTCTTTTTTTTGGCAAATTGGCATTCGAGTGTTTTATATCCCTTTTCGCTGTTTTAGGCCTAACCGGTATTATCACAAAACCTGCAAATCCCCCCCCAAACCCCCGTGTTATCACCTTCCTATTC
>JBIINW010000017.1:0-24777 GCA_044337245.1 Sediminibacterium sp.
TGCAACAGATAAATGGCCCTTTTGATGATTTATAATAAAATAATTACATTTGAATATCCCGCCACAAACATGCGCATATCTACCTTTTTTGTATGTATATGCGCTATAGAATAGCGGGTATAAGCTAGTTAGCGGTCATTGTAAACGACAACTCAAACAGACAGAAAAATAGAAAATATGGACATAGCAATTTTGATAGCAAACATCTTGACACTTTTAGCCTTTATTCTTCACACTTTTGTGGGCGACAAAGAACTGAAAGTAAACGAACCGACAGAAGGGAATGACGAAAATTTCCAAAAAAGAGAAAAATGGACAATGGCGAGATGCGGTTGGCATTGGGTTTCGTTTGACTTGTTATTTGCAACAATTGGACTTGGACTGATTAACTTTACTAACTACTTTGACAACGAAAAAACATTGTTACAAATACTAACAATTTACTTTTTGTGCTATTCAATAGTTTGGGCTTTGACAATTGCAATTTCAAAACAGTTTCCCAAAAATTACCTAAAACTCGGGCAATGGATTTTGCTATTGCTTATTACAGGACTTATTTACTTCGGAACTAATTAATATGATTTATGCTAAAACTTGGTGGATACATAAACATCGTAATTGCAATCGGACATATAGTTGGACTTTTTTGGGCTGACAAAATGTTTGAAGTTACAGGAATTGGAAAAGAAATGACTGAACTTGCACAAACCCATTCTTCATTACCATACTTGTTGACAATTTTTGTGGCAATTGTATTTTTCATTTTTGGTTTGTATGGACTTTCAGCTGACAATAAGTTTAGACCACTTCCACTTTTGAAACCAGTAATTTTTTCGATAGCAGGAATTTATCTTCTTCGTGGAATTGGAGAACTAATATTTGACTTGGAAAAACAACAAGCAAATCAATATTTGGAGATAATATATTCACTAATTGCAGTTTTTATTGGACTTTTGTTTTTGATAGGCGGACTGAAAAAATGGAAATTAAAACAGACGAATGAACAAACAACGACCCGCTAACATCGGTTTTGCAAAATGGCGGGTTCAGTGCTTCTATGACAGTTTAGTGCAAGGTGCAAGTTCTGTTTTTCAATTGAACATTTGTGCTGAAAATCCGCCACTTCGCAAAGCCAAGAACCGTTGGCACTAATTGCTGCATGGACATCCTCCATGACAAAAAACATTTCGTTGACAAATAAAATTATACTATGACGACAAGGACTCAGAAATCAATTTATATCATTTTTGTTTTCATCTCGCTTTCACTTTGCCTTTACTTACTTTGGGTTAATCTTCAAAACCTTATTGACGTGAAACAAGGACGTTATTCGCTTTTAACTCAACTGACTATTCTTACAGACACTCAGGCGACAAGGTATTCAATAGCATTTCTTATTGTTTTCATTTCGTTAATGGTTATCGGTATTTAAAACATCGTCAAGACAAAAGAAAGAAAAAAAGTAATAATAATTTCAACCTTAATTTGGACTTTCGCTTTGACAGAGATATTAACGGACTATTTACTTCGTGCAACTTTCCCTTAATATCTCCGGACACGTAAGCAAGACGCACATGTGTGGCGGCAACTAGTGCTAACAGCAAATTCGCTCCATTTTTTGCGTGTTAGCGCTCAAATGTATAAATTGGACAAGCAAAAAACGGCGCAAATTCGCCAAACGTTAGACGTAATTTATAATACTGCTAGAAAATAATTGACTTACAAAAAATGAATGTATTTTCCTATCATCTTGTAAGACTATCTATGTCTTCTGCCTTTGAGGTAATGCTTTTTCCTATCAAATCAAAAAATATAAAAGGACTTATTCATGCAGAGACAATGTCTGCAATGATTTTAGGATCTTCAATTTATTCATTAACTAGAATCTTCAACAGAGAAATAGCCATTTTTGCACAATGGGAAAATGAAAATTACCTTAATGATTTTTTACGCTCTAATAAAAAAGGAAAACTATTTGATAAAGGATGGCATTTAAGATTAGAATATCTAAGACAATGGGGTAAAATTTCAGGTTTCAAAATTCCGACATTAGAAACAACAATAGAAAACGATAAACCCGTTGTTGCAGTTACAATTGCTCGAATGAAGTACACCCAAATACCACGATTTCTTCGCTGGGGAAGACCTGTAGAAAAACAAGTTCGTGACGATAAAGGCACAACACTTTCATTGGCATCAATACGATATCCAAATATAATTTCTACTTTTTCAATTTGGAAAACACAAAAAGAAATGACTGATATGGTTCATGGACACAGCAAAATGTCACAACCTAAAAGACATGTAAATGCGATGAATGAACGAAATAAAAAAGACTTTCACTTTGAATTTACAACATTGCGTTTTAAACCATTAGCAGAATATGGAGAATGGAAAAATACTCGAAATTATATCCCTAATAAAACTGAACCTATATGAATTTAGCTTATGGAATGCAAAAAATCCAAGATTGGTTTACGCAACAATGGGTTATTATTTGGGGCAGAAAAATTAACCCTAATGAATATTTATGGTTAATTGGACCTTTTGGCGAGTTAAACGGTATCGGAGAAGATTTTATTTTTCAATTGGCGTTAAAGGAAAATTTAGCGGTTATAAGAAACACTACCTCAAAAGGTTTGTTACAATCAATATCTAAACTTAATTTAACAGAAATAGATATTAAAAATCTTTCTCTAAAAGTTATTGATTTTTACGAAAAAACAGCGGACTATGATTTAAAATTAAATGTAAAATGGAATCCATTTTTTAAGATATTTGGCTATTTAGTTAACAGATTATTCAGCCAACGAATTAACCAATTGAATATACCAACTGAAAACATAAAAGAATCTGAAAATCTTTTAAGTGAAATAATTGAATTGATTTCTAATGAAAACCAAGAACTAAAATATACCATTTGGTTACGAAAATTTAAATCAACTGGAAAAGTTATGTATTCTGGCATTTATACTACTTGTACACTTCCATCAAGTAAAACATGTATAAAAGCTATTTTTCCATTACCTAAAGGAAACGCTACGGTAATTCTGAAACCTTCTGTCGGTGAAAAAAATGAACTTATATTAGATTCCTCGGGCGTAAAATTTGGTGACGCAGGATTTTATTTTTTACTAAACGATACCAGAGGAAATTATTGGAGCCAATACATTAAATCATTTACAGACAAACTGATTGTAAGTGAAGAAAATGAAAATCTTGTTGCACGACAAACTCTTAAATTATGGAATATAAAAGTTGCAAATTTTGAATATCGCATGACAAAATAAACTACGCCTAACAGCACCTAAAAAAAATTGGCTGCATTGTGCTTCTAATGAAAATTTATTTTACATTTGAAATGTGTTTTCAAAATAAAGTTTGTGCTTCAAAATCGCCAACTTTCTTTAGCCGCAAACCGTTAGCGGCTATTTGACAAAGAAAACTCTATGACAGAATTAACTATATACAAAGACAAGTTTTGCATTTCAACCGACAAGGTAAAATTAGACATTGGCGCAATTCACGAATTTTTGTCAACCAAAGCGTATTGGTGTCTGAACATTCCCAAAGACAAGGTGCAGACCGCCATACAAAATTCACTCTGCTTTGGTGTTTATCAAGACGAAAAACAAATTGGCTTTGCAAGAATAATTACCGATTTTTCAACGATTGCTTATTTGGGCGATGTATATATTTTAGAAGAATACAGAGGACTGGGGCTTTCTAAATGGTTAATGGAAACTATTACGAATTACCCAAACCTGCAGGAGTTAAGACGGTGGATTTTACTCACAAGCGATGCACACAGGCTGTATCGTCAATTCGGGTGGACAGACATTGCAGACCCTCAAAAATGGATGGAACTTCACAACAAAAACGTTTATTCAAAATAGCAATGGCAGGAATTTATTACCTTTTGGACACTTTTACCAACGAAAAATTCAGGGGGAATCCGACACCTGTTTGCATACTTGATAAAACACTGAGTGTGAAAACAATGCATTCGTTGGCGAAAGAATTTAATGCACCTGTAACAGCATTTGTTGAACCGCAAAGTGAAAATGAAATTTATCCTATCAGATATTTTACCGTTACAAGCGAAATTCCTGCCTGTGGACATGCAACATTGGGTGCTGCATTTGTGTTGCTCAACCAAATTGAAATCAATCAAATTACATTTGAAACAATCGAGAAAATCCGACTTCAAGCGAAACAAAATCATAATGTAACATTTATTGAATATCCAAAATTTAACAGAGCGAATTTTGATATTCCGACAACGCTAATGAATGCATTAGGTATTAGCGATAGTGAAGCCCATTTCGTTTGTGAAGAGTTGCAATCATTGTTTATTGAATTGAAAAACGAAGACGAAGTGAAACAGTTGTCGCCCGATTTCAAACTGCTCATAAAAAGCACCGACAAAATAAAAGAAGTAGTGGTAATGAGCAAAGCCGAAAATCAAAGCTATGATTTTGTTCTTCGTTCTTTTTGTCCGTGGATTGGAATTGATGAAGACCCCGTTACGGGTTCTGTTCATTCCGTGTTGGGACAGTTTTGGCAAGAGCGAACTAAGAAAAACGAATTGAAAGCATTTCAGGCTTCAGAAAGAGGCGGACAACTTTTCATTAAACCGTTACAAAATACAGTAGAAATAGGCGGACACACCAAAATTATTATAGAAGGGCGACTAAAAGAATAAAACAGCCGCTAACATCGTATTGGCAATAGTGTGGCTGACAGTTGTAAACTCAACACTTTTGCTTCTATTTGGCATTTGTACAAATGTTGAACTGACGTTTTTCAAATGCCCCACCATCGCCAATACGTAGCCGTTAGCTGCAACCCTAAGAAAGATACCATATGACAAATAAGATTAATATAGTTGACTTTGGAAAAGATATTCTTGAGCATCATTACAATGACAAGGTCGTTTCAGTAAATGACCATTGTTTAAGAATAGCAATTAACAAGGACAATACTTTCCCGTGGCATAGACACAATAGGACAGATGAGCTATTCCTAGTTCTAGAAGGTAATCTGAGAATTGAATTTGGGAACGGAGAATTTGTTGACCTTTTTCCAAACGAAACATATTGCGTAAAATCGGGTATAATTCATCGTACAATTGCTATTGGTCGAACAATAAATTTATGTTTTGAAAGTGACGAAGAAGACACTGAATATATAGATTTTAATAAATAAACTGACACTGAAAAACAAAGAAATATTTAGATAAGATTATATGACAGATCACATTTTCTTCTATTTAGGAATCACATTTTTGTCAATGCACGAAATGGACGCGATTCGATGCAGAGAATGGCGAATTTTTCCAGGACTTTCAATGCTCAGTGACAAACTAGGTCACATAATATTTGTTTTTGCACATATTCCTTTATTCTTCTTTATATTTTGGCAGCTGACACACAGCCAAGATATAGAAGCGTTTATAAGGGGGTTTAACATTTTTATGATTGTACATTTAGGACTTCATATTTTGTTTCTTAAACACAAAAACAATGAATTCAAGGACTGGATTTCGTGGACAATTATTATTGGTGCAGGCTTATGTGGACTGCTTGACTTAATAGTTTAGGATGATAATTGAAAATCCAAATGCCATAGCATCTTATAATTAGACAACAAGAATGAAAGAACATAACTCAAAGAACCAATGGACAGAATGGGCAGCAGCTAACAGCACCTACAAGAAATTGGCGGTTCAGTGGTTACATGAAGCTTTGTGCTTCGTATCAAGTTCACTGCTGGCAGACAGCTTTGTGCTCCGAAATCGCCAACTTCTTGTAGCTGCAAAACGTTAGCTGTAAGTAAAATAGAACCACATAAAATGTCTCAACAAATGAAAATATATCGCTTAATTGTAGTTTGTATTTTAATGGTAGGATGTCAAAATAATTTTACCCGAATTGCTTTAGAAAAGAACATTGAAAAATCTTCACTTTTATTTCGTAAAATAAATTCGTCTAATTATACTATTTACATTGAACAAAATCAACCATTTGTTGACACCTTATATCAAAGCAAAGTGGAAAAAGCAATAGATCGAATCAAGCAAATTTTGAGAATTGACTCATTAGATTTCAAGTTTACGTATGTTTTTGTGAATTCATCAAATTCAATGAAGTTAATTGCCAATAAATACGAAGGGCAAGGTATTGCATTTGTTGATTCTAAGGTTGTAGTAGAACAAGCTCATAGCAATTCTAATGGATATGGGGCTCACGAACTTTTTCATTTAATTATTTATCACTATACCGGTGTACTTCCAAAAGATGGTTTTACAAGTGAGGGGTTTGCTGTTTTTTCTGATGACAAATGGTGGGGTTATGATTTACATTCTGTAGCAAATTATATTTTGAATAATAAACAGATAAGAATTTTGGATGTTATACATGATTTTAGAAGAAATGAAATTGTTTCCTATCCTCTAAGTGGCAGTTTTATTAAATTTATCTATGAAAAATATGGCTTAGAAACCGTCCTGTATTGCTATAAATTTGGTTTTACTAATATAGAACAAATCATTAACAAAAAAATTGACGAGTTGGAAAAAGAATGGCGAAATGAAATAAAAGAATGGGATTACAAAACAATCGATTACCCACTGAACAGATAATACTTACCTACAGCTAACAGCTGCTAAAACCCATTGGGGCTCATGCGCAGACAAGTTTTCTAATTACAATAAAGGTTTTACCTTTAACGAGTGACAGAGATGCTGCTTCGAACTCCCCTACGGTTTTTAGCAGCAGGAGTTATCACTGATTGAACTTACTGATTGTGCCCTATTATATTAAATAGGATTAATTACTGCTGGTTGATTGGCAAAACCAAGTATTTCTGTATCTTAAAGATTCTTTCTCTATCTGAATAACGCTTGCCCCATGAAAAAAAATACGAATGCTGCTAGCAGAAGAAAATTTCTGCAGTCATCCGGAAAATTCGCTGCTGGTTCCTTTGTAATGAGTCAGTTTCCTACCATTGTTCCTTCCTCTGTATTTGGTAAAAATGCCCCCAGTAACCGAATTAATGTTGGGGCAATTGGCTGTGGCCGAATTGCCGTTCAACATGATATTGCTTCTACTGCCCGTTTTAATAGTGCCCGCATTATTGCAGTATGCGATTTAGATAGAAGCCGTGCCGACGCTGCCCCTGCTGCAGTAAAAAGCAGCTACAGTAAAGCAGCAAAAGAGAATGGCGGTTTAACCGGCGATTGGGATATGAAAGTGTATTACGACTACAAAGAGCTGTTGCAAAATAAAGATATCGATGCAGTATTGGTAAGTTTACCCGATCACCATCATGCCATTGTAAGTACGCATGCAGTAAATGCGGGTAAGCACGTATACTTACAAAAACCGGCCTCACTTACCATTGAAGAAGGACGCATACTGAGTAATGCCGTAAAAAAGAGTGGAAAAATTTTACAACTGGGAAGTCAGCAAAGATCTGCCGATCCTTGGCCACAGTTTAAAAAAGCTGCTGAATTAGTAAGAAATGGCAGAATTGGCCAGTTAAAAACAGTTGAAGTAGGCTTACCCGGTGATCCGGGTGGTGGCAATAAAATGGTGATGCCCGTTCCAGTATCTTTAAACTACGATGCCTGGCTGGGAGCTACCCCGGAAGCATTTTATACCGAAGACCGGGTACATTCGCAAGAAGCGGGGAGTAAAGGAATCAATAGCCGACCAGGCTGGCTGCGCTGCGAACAGTTTGGAGCCGGTATGATTACCGGTTGGGGTGCACACCATATAGATATTGCTCATTGGGGCATGGCTATGGAATACAGTGGCCCTATAGAAATCTGGGGGAAAGCGAATTTCCCTACAGACGACCCCAACTATACTGGCTTATGGAACGTTCATGGGATCTTTAGAACCGAAGCCCTCTATACAAATGGGGTAACCATGGTTGTATCAAACGAATTACCGAATGGCGTAAAATTTATTGGAACGGAAGGTTGGATCTGGGTAACCCGTGGTAATTATCGCGTAACCGATACAGATCCGGTAGCCGATAATAACGGAGTAAAACCCATCGATGCCAGTAACCCTTCTATACTACAATCGGTTATTGGTGCTAATGAAATTCATCTTTACGACAGTCCCGAACAACACCTAAACTGGCTCAATTGCATTCAATCGGGCAAACAACCGGTTGCTCCTGTTGAAATCGGACATCGTTCTTGCAGCGCCTGTTTGTTGCACCAAATCGCCATGAAGCTTAAAAGAAAAATTTATTGGGATCCTGCTAAGGAAAGATTCAGCAATAATGATAAAGAAGCGACTGCCATGCTCTCTAGACCTAGAAGAAAGCAATACGATTTTTAAAATAGAATTATGTTTATCCAAGCTATGCACTTTGATAAATACACACAAATAAATACTTTTTGCGAAAGATTACCTGCAATTTTGTTGTAATCAGATTTTTCTCACTCAATTATTGCCAATAAGCTGAAATAGGTTCTAGTAAATAATTGGTTTTCTCAATTGGGAAAGGTTAGTTATTTTTAAGAAAAAAATGAACGCGGTTAAATTCTTGCTTTTAATTGCTCCTTTAGGAGTATTCGCACAAACCCCTTCATTAGTTTCTCCCATTGTTCCTGGTACATACACCTTAAACGACAAAACCGAGGCAGAAGCAGCCAAATCTGGGGGGCCATATGGCAAGCTGGTTGTTTCAGCCGCCTCCAATAACAAATGCCTGTTTCATCTCAGGTATTCAACCGGCGCACCGGCGAACCATTTGGGTTTAATTAAAGATTCGCTAATGGTGTATGGTAGTAAAACCTATTACCGACCAGCAGACGACCCCGCTTGCCGGGTTATTTTTGAGTTTTCTGAAGAAGGGGTTCAGGTAAAACAGGAATCAGCAGGTACTACATTCGCTTGCGGTTTTGGAAAGAGCGTATATGTAGATGGCTTTTACAAAAGAAATAAAGTAACAACTAACCCCAAGTTGCGAACTGGAACTCACGATATTGAAATTTATTGGGCCGAATGGATGAGTTGGGATAAGCCAGGAAAAGCAACTATTACGGCTGCAGGAAACGGTAAATATACAATCACCGGTAAACAAACGGGTAGGGATAATAAGGGTTATATGACAATCAACGGTACCCTGCAATTAATCAGTGCCAGTATAATGGAATTTAATGGTACCATTGTTAGTCAGGAAGCTATCATTAATGGAGGTAAAATTTGCAAGAGAGAAGGCAAAATCAGGTTTGCCGCCAATAATAAACAAAAGAAATGGATCATGAATAAAGTGCAAAATTGGGGCGGACAAACCGTAGATGAATACATCACCATTAACTTCTAATACTTGTTATATGCAGCATACTTTTCTATCTGGATTAAGCCCCCTTGCTATTTCTCTCGGTTTATTTATAGGGATGATTTTAATTTATTTTATTGCTAATCAATTGGCGAAACTTCCCAGTTTTAGCAAATATGTAGACGACACCATTAATCCGATTGAAGGCTCTCTTTTAGGCTTATTGGCCTTGCTCTTGGCATTTACCTTCGGCATGTCGGCATCTCGCTACGAAAGCAGAAGGGCTGTAATGTTATCAGAAGCCAACAATATAGGAACTGCTATTTTACGGTGCGACCTCTATCCCGACTCTACTCGAATTGTTTTAAAAAATTACCTGAAAAGCTATGTGGAAGCCCGGATCGATTATTTTCAGTCGGGAAATGATGAAGCAAAGGAAAAAAAAGCTATGGCCGAAACCGAAAAATGGGATAACCAGATCTGGTCGGAAGTAGCCAAAGCTTCTAAGATAAAAGATAACTTAGTAGCCTCCAATCAAATGATACCTGCTTTAAATGCCATGATAGATATCGTAACCACTCGCAATGCCGAAAAAAATGCAACCGTGCCGGATTCTATCCTTTGGCTGCTATTTCTGCTTTGTTTTATTAGTAGTTTTATCCTCGGATTTCAAAAGTCTTCCAGCCGAAATCCGTATATTATCAGTATTGTATTTGCCCTAATGGTTTGTGCATGTATCCAGGTGATTATTGATTTAGACAGGCCTAGACAAGGGTTTATTAACATGAAGGGCACCAACCAGTTTATTGTAGATCTTAGAAAAATGTTTTAGTTACACTTAACCGTAAACTAAAAGTGATTGAATTTGATGCGGATGATACTCCTTGAATGAATAAGCCCTATTCTAAAAAAGCAGGTGATTAAGGCCTGTTGTAAAAGTAACTTGACTTAGCGGTTCAATAACCAGGATTTCAACTGTGCAAAATCTGGAGGCATAAAAATTGAGTGGCTAGTTTTTCCTATTAAATCTTTTGCAGCTGCGGGCATTTCAAGCTGCTTTCCTATCGCAAATTCAACGGTTTCCGGAAACTTTACCGGATGAGCCGTTGCCAAAAAGAGGCCCGCTTCGGAGGGATGATCAGCCAAATATCTTTCCAAGGCAAGCATCGCAATAGCACCATGCGGGTCGAGAACATAATGATAATCTCGATATACCCTTTCAATAGTAGCTTTCGTATCAGCATCTGAAATGGTAAATCCCGAAACCAAGCTTCTTATCCAATCATTATCTTGCTGAAACAATTCAAGTATACGAATGAAATTACTCGGATTACCCACATCCATAGCATTTGAGATGGTAGGAATGGCTTTTTGTGGCAAAAAGGCTGACCCCTGCAAATAGGCTGACACCGAATCGTTGGCATTACAAGCGGCAATGAAATGATGTACCGGCAACCCACTTTTCCACGCAACCAAACCAGCACAAAGATTTCCAAAGTTCCCACTGGGTACCGACACTACGGGCAAAGGAAGTTGTTTAGGCCACTGCTGGCAGGCAAGTATATAATACAATTGTTGCGGTAACCAACGGGCTACATTAATAGAGTTGGCCGAGGTAAGTTGCCGATGCCGTTGTAAGTCAGCATCCATGAATGCTTCTTTTACCATAAACTGACAATCATCAAAACTTCCTTCAATCGCAAGGGCAGTTATATTTTGTCCACAGGTAGTAAGCTGTAACTCCTGTACCGGACTTACCTTCCCCTTTGGATATAGGATAACTACCTCTACACCTGCTACCCCTAAAAAACCACTGGCTACTGCTCCGCCGGTATCACCCGATGTTGCAACCAAAACAGTTACTTTTTTGGGATGCGATTGAAAGAAATATCCCAAACAACGACTCATGAATCGGGCACCCACATCTTTAAAAGCAAGTGTAGGTCCATGAAACAGTTCAAGCGCATACAGAGAAGTAGTAACCGGAACCATGGGAAAAGGGAAAGAAAGGGTTTCGGTAATAATTTGTTGTAATGCGGAAGCCGGAATACTTTCCCCAACATAGGGCTGCATAATCCGAAATGCCATCTCTTGAGCAGACAACTGCAGCAGCTCTTCCCATTCTGCAGCTGAATAGGTTGGAATCAACTCCGGAAAAAATAATCCTTTATCAGGAGCCTGACCCAATATAGTTGCTTCGCGAAAATCAACTTTTAACTGCGGATTATGTAAACTATAATATTGCATGGATAGATAAAATAAACTAACAGCTACGATTCAATAACACGTATGCCGGCAGAATTAATAGTAGTTACATAAGTATGATGGGCTAATTCGATACGCGAAAAAATTGCTTTCATCTCTTGCTCTATCGCTTCGGCAATATCTCTTTGGGTACTGAGCATAAAAATAGAAGGCCCGGATCCTGAAATACCTCCTCCCAAAGCACCCACTGCCCTAGCCCTTTCTTTTACTTCATGAAATCCCGGAATAAGAATACTTCTTACGGGTTCAATCAGCACATCTTCTAATGATCGGCCAATTAATGCATAATCTGATTGTAATAAGCCGGCTACTAAACCTGCAATATTACCCCATTGTTTGATGGCATCTTTCAGCAGCACATTTTGCTTTAAAATACTTCGGGCATCGGAGGTTCGCACTTCAATTTGAGGATGCACAATGGTTACATATAATTCCGGAGCGGGTATAGATATGATATCGAGTGGAAAAATAGATCGGATTAAGGTTACGCCACCATAAATACAGGGAGCAATATTGTCGGCATGTTTCACCCCGGAAGCCAATTTTTCGCCATTCATGGCAAACCTTACCAAATCTGACTTACTAAATGGCTCATTGAGCAGATAATTAGCTGCTACCACTGCGCCTGCAGCACTGGCCGCACTGGATCCTACACCGCTACCGGGTTTAATTTGTTTTCGGATTCGTATTTCCATCCCTAAGCCGGGAATTGGAACTTCCGCTAATAATGCCAGCAAAGCCGCACCGGCAACATTTTTCTCGGGCTCAACCGGCAATTGAAAATCGTCTTCATTAATAATAGTAATACCCGGTTGGTTAGAAAATTGTATCCGCATTACATCATAAGGCGCTTCTACCGCAAAACCTAGTACATCAAAACCACATACCATATTAGCAACTGTAGCAGGTGACTGAACAGTAACTACTTTGTCACGTTGAATATCCCATACAAAACCTCCCGAAGCAGCCGGGGAGGCATCAAAAATTCGTTTAGTGTTGAATATATTTTCCATATGCTGAACTCCAATTATCGGGCCACTCTAATTATATCAGCAAATACGCCTGAAGCTGTTACGTCTGCCCCTGCACCGGCTCCCTTAATTACCATGGGCTGCTCAGGATATCTTTCTGTGTAAAACAATACTAGATTATCTTTCCCATATAAATGATAAAAATCAGAATCAGCCGAAATATGCTGCAAACCAACTGCGGCTTTTCCCTGCTGATAGGTAGCTACAAACTTTAACTTACAATTTTTTTCAGCGGCTTGTTGATACAACTGCTGAAAATGGGACTCCTGCTTTTCCATTTCCTGATAAAAATCTTCCACAGAACCCTCAAAGCAAGCAGCCGGTAAAAAAGGATCGTTGTGAATGTCGGCCATTTCTATGGTTTGGCCTGCCTCCCTTGCCAAAATCATAATTTTACGCATCACATCAGTACCTCCCAAATCTAATCTCGGATCTGGTTCAGTATAGCCTTCTTTTTGTGCCTGGCGCACAACCTGTGAAAATGGAATTGTAGCATCATAGTTATTAAACACATAATTCAAGGTGCCCGATAACACCGCCTTAATAGTAAGGATAGTATCTCCACTACGCAATAAATCATTGAGGGTTCCTATAACCGGTAATCCAGCCCCTACATTGGTCTCGAATAAAAAATGTGTGTTGTATTCCCGTGCCAGTAATTTAAGCTGCTTGTAATGAGCATAAGAAGCGGAACAGGCAATTTTATTACAAGCCACCACAGATATACTCTTTTCTAGCAAAGCACTATACACACCCGCTACCACATCATTAGCTGTTACATCTACAAATACACTATTCCGCAGATTGGCGTTTTGGATTGCCTGTACAAAATCATGTATGGTACCGGAGGGAGCTGCGGCCAACTGATCGCGCCAACTATCTAAGGGTATGCCTTCTTCTTGGATGCAGATTTTTTTACTATTGGCCAATCCGGTTATCCGAATCTGCAAACGCAAATGTTCTTGCAGGTAGGCAATTTGCTGATGGATTTGACTGATTAATTTTCCACCCACATTTCCGGTTCCAGCAATAAAAACATTCAATTGTTTGTAAGTAGTTTCAAAAAACGCTTCATGCAATACGTTAATCGCTTTCTTCACATCTTTTTCAAGTAATACCGCAGAAATATTTTTCTCAGACGAACCCTGAGCGATAGCGCGTACATTAATACCATTCCGGCCCAGTACGCCAAACATTTTTCCACTTACACCCGGGTGACTTTTCATCTGTTCCCCTACGAGTGCCAATATAGACAAACCCGTTTCAATATGCAGTGGCTCAACTTTTCCATTAGATATCTCTACTTCAAATTGTTGGTCAACAGCTACTTTAGCCCGATGGGCATCGCCTTCATTCACGCCTACGCAAATAGAATGTTCAGAAGAACTTTGCGTAATTAAAATAACATTTACACTTTCGCCCGCAAGTGCCTCGAATAGTCTTTTTGAAAATCCGGGAATACCCACCATTCCACTTCCCTCTAAACTTAGCAGGGAAATTTTATTGATGCTGGTAATTCCTCTAATAAAACTATCAGATGCAGCAGCATCTTTTTCTATCAGGGTTCCAAAATCTTCCGGAGCAAAAGTGTTTTTAATCCATACCGGAATGTTTTTGGTCATTACTGGCTGAATCGTGGGCGGATAAATTATTTTTGCTCCAAAGTGTGAAAGCTCCATAGCTTCCTGATACGATATACGAGCAATGGGGCGTGGATTTTGAACCAATCGGGGATCAGCCGTCATCATACCACTCACATCTGTCCAAATTTCCAATACAGTTGCATCAATTGCAGCAGCATAAATAGCAGCCGTATAGTCAGAACCGCCTCTTCCAAGGGTGGTTGTTTGATGAAATTCATCTGAAGCGATAAAACCAGGTGCTATATATAAATCGGCAGGATGATTTTTTAAATAAGTTTGAATAGCGGGATTGGTAAGCGAAAAATTTACAGCCGCCATTCCAAAATGGCTATCAGTCTTGATCAGCTCCCGCGAATCTAACCAATGTTGCTCCACTTGATTTGCCTGAAAGCAGGCAGAAATAATTAGGGATGATAAGAGTTCTCCATAACTCACTATTTTATCTTTGGTTCGGGCAGAAAGTTCTCTTAACAAAAATACCCCGTCGCATAGTCCTTCTAATTGATTGAAGTGCTGCTTTACAAGGCTAAGTGTTGCGCTTTGCTGTTGAATGGGCAGCAAACCTCTTACAACATCCAGATGCCGGGTTTCCACTTCCTGTAATACATTTTTATACCCATCTTCTCCCGTAGCAGCCATACTGCCAATCTGTATTAAAAGATCCGTTACGCCCCCTAGTGCAGAAACTACAACAAGGGTATTACCTTTTTCCATTTTCTGCTGGGTAATTTCAACTACCTTTTTTATGTTCTCCGCATTCGCAACAGAGCTTCCTCCGAACTTAATTACTTGCATACTTTTACTATTTACAATACAATTTGCTGAGCACTTACTGGCAAAAAAAATAACAGCATTTAGCCCCAGTGATATCCATCTCAACCCTAGAGGGATGAAAAATTATATCAGATACCCGAACAAATTATCCTCGGGTTTAATTTCCGTGAAATTAATTTGATATTGATGTAAGTTTTGAATCAATACTTCGTAATCCGACTTAGTCTTTAATTCAATCCCCACCAAAGCAGGTCCAGTTTCTTTATTATGCTTTTGCATATACTCGAACCGGATAATATCGTCGTTTGGCCCTAACACTTTACTTACAAACTCCTTTAAAGCACCGGGACGTTGAGCAAACCGAATGAGGAAATAATGTTTCAGTCCTTCGTATTGCAACGACCGTTCTTTTATTTCCTGCATCCTGTCTATATCATTGTTACCTCCACTCACAATGCATACCACATTTTTCCCTTTAATCATATCGGCATAATCATCCAACACAGCAATCGTCATGGCCCCCGCAGGTTCCACTACTATTGCATCCTGGTTATACAATTGCAAAATAGTAGAACAGATTTTTCCTTCCGGCACAAGATGCATATCATCTATCACATCCTTACAAATAGAAAAAGTTACCTCGCCTACTCTTTTTACAGCTGCCCCATCTACAAATCTTTCGATATTGCTAAGCGTAACAGGGTGGCCCGCCTTTATGGCTTCCAGCATAGAAGGGGCCCCTGCAGGCTCAACGCCCACTATGATAGTTTTGGGTGAAAATAATTTGAAGTAGGCTCCTACACCGGCACTCAAACCACCACCGCCAACCGGCAAAAAGAGATAATCAATTTCTGGTTGGTCTTCTAATATTTCCATTCCCACTGTGGCCTGCCCCTCAATAATTCGAATATCATCAAATGCAGGTATAAAAACTTTATGGTGCTGGTGGGTAAATTCCATGGCCTCTTTGGCGCAGTCGTCGTAGGTATCGCCGGAAAGCACCACTTCAATCCAATCTTCACCAAACATTTTCGTTTGGGTAACTTTTTGATTGGGGGTAATGATGGGCATAAATACTACTCCCTTTATCTGTAATTTTTTACAGCTATAAGCAAAACCCTGTGCATGGTTGCCCGCACTAGCGCAAACTACTCCATTTTTTATCTGATCAGCCGATAAACGACTCATCATATTATACGCACCGCGAAGTTTATAAGAACGAACAACCTGAAGATCTTCTCTTTTTAGATAAATCTGGCAGTCGTACTTCCGCGACAGATTGCGGCTGAAGGTAAGCGGTGTATGTTTTACCACCCGCTTCAGCCGCTCTCTGGTTCCGGCAAAGTCTAGTGTAGAATAAGATAGTGTTTGCTGCATAACGATGGTATTACCGAAGAATTAATTATTCTCCGGACGAAGGCTTCTAACTGTTTTACCAGCTTGCCACATTTCACTTTGGTTCAATTCTTTTAATTCTTCTTCCAGCTTTTCGCGATAATCGGGTTTGCTATTGCTTTCAATAGATTTAGCCGCTTCGTTTCCGGCTGCCACACTTTCGTATAACTCGGTAAATACGGGTAAGGTAGCATCGCGGAATTTCTTCCACCAATCTAAGGCTCCGCGCTGGGCAGTAGTAGAACAGTTGGCATACATCCAGTCCATACCATTTTCAGCCACCAATGGCATTAGCGACTGGGTAAGTTCTTCTACGGTTTCATTAAAAGCTTCTGAAGGAGAATGTCCTTTAGAGCGCAGTACCTGATATTGGGCTGCAAAAATTCCCTGAATAGCACCCATTAAGGTTCCTCTTTCTCCGGTAAGATCACTATATACTTCTTTTTTAAAGTTGGTTTCAAACAGGTAGCCACTTCCGATGGCAATACCCAAAGAAATTACCCGATCAAATGCTTTACCGGTAGCATCTTGAAAAATAGCATAGCTACTATTCAAACCACGACCCTGTAAAAACATACGGCGCAAAGACGTTCCTGAACCTTTAGGGGCAACTAAAAATACGTCTACATCTGCCGGTGGAATGATGCCAGTTTGGTCGTTATACGTTACCCCAAACCCATGAGAAAAATACAGCGCTTTTCCGGGTGTGAGGTGTTTTTTTACGGTAGGCCACATGGCTATTTGTGCCGCATCACTTAACAGGTAACAAATAATGGTACCACGTTGTAATGCCTCTTCGATTTCGAATAATGTTTCACCCGGCACAAAGCCATCTCTAACTGCTTTATCCCAGCTTTTAGAATTTTTACGTTGCCCTACTATTACGTTAACGCCATTTTCTTTTTGATTGAGCGCCTGACCCGGACCCTGAACACCATATCCGATTACAGCTACTACTTCATCTTTTAATATTTCCTGTGCTTTTGAAAGTGGAAACTCTTCCCGGGTAACTACATTTTCTTCAACTCCGCCGAAATTTAATTTTGCCATTGTTTACTTTTTGGTTGATGATTATTAATTATTGAATGATTTACATTGAAAAAACTTCTTTTTGTTGATTGAGGAATTCATTTTCAACCAACTCTTCCTTGGGTTCTAATTGTTCAAACTCCCGTAATTTTTCGTGAAAACCCCTGCTCTCTTTTATAATAGCTACCCGTGCACTTCTTACAAATTCAATTAATCCATATGGGGCCAGTACCTCTACTAAGCGGTCTGTTTCTTCGCGGTGACCTACCGTTTCAAATACCACATAATCGTTTCGGATAACTACAGCTCTGGCACCATGCTCACGCAATAAACGCTCCACTTTAACTTTCTCCGCTATTTGTGCAGTAGGTACTTTATACAATGCGAGTTCTTGCCAAATGATTTCTTCATTATTATTGTAATATACTTTCAGCACTTCTACCTGCTTTTCAATTTGCCGGGCCAGCTTTCTTACTACATCCTCGGTTTCAACAATAACTATGGTAAACCTATGAATCCCTTCCGCTTCGGAAGGAGAAGTATTCAGGCTCTCAATATTGATTTTCCTTCTAGAAAAGATGGTGGCAATACGTACCAGTAAACCAATATGATTTTCTGTATAAACGGTTATGGTATATTCCTGCTTCATACGTTTTTATTATTTACAAATTACTTGAGTCTGATTTCACTTACACTACATCCCTGAGGAACCATAGGAAATACATTATTCTCTTTTCCTACATTTACCTCCAGTAAATACGACCCAGGATGATGATACATTTTACTGAGTGCCTCGTTTAGCTGATCTCGCGATTCGATGGATGCACCAGCTATACCATAGGCTTCTGCCAGCTTTACATAATCGGGGCTGGCAATATCTACAAAAGAATACCGCTTATCATGAAACAATTGTTGCCATTGACGAACCATGCCAAGAAAATGGTTATTAAGAATTAATATTTTCACATTTACCTCTGTTTGTAAAATGGTACCCAGTTCCTGTAAAGTCATCTGTACACCCCCATCTCCAATAACAGCAACCACCGTTCTTTCCGGTGCCCCAAACTTTGCACCAATCGCAGCGGGTAATGCAAAGCCCATAGTTCCCAATCCGCCAGAAGTGATATTACTATTCGATTGATTAAAGCGGGCATATCGGCAAGTAACCATCTGATGTTGACCAACATCGGTTACAATAATGGCATCTCCTCCGGAAATTTCATTTAGATTCCGAATCACCTCTCCCATAGTCATCACCGGAGTATCCGGATGTAGCTCAGAAAAAATCACTTCTTTATTTTCCTCAGCATCATGATCTTTAAACCGTTGTAACCAAGCAGTATGACTCTTTTTCTCAATTAGCTGTGTAAGTAAGGGCAGCGTTTCTTTGCAATCGCCCCATACTCCAACAGTTGCTTGCACATTTTTATCTATCTCCGATGGATCAATATCCAAGTGTATTACTTTAGCCTGCTTTGCATATTTATCCAATCTTCCTGTAACCCGATCATCGAAACGCATACCTACTGCAATTAATACATCACAATCATTGGTAAGCACATTAGGTGCATAATTGCCATGCATGCCCAACATACCCATATTTAAAGGATGATCGGTTGGTAGTGCGCTGAGCCCTAAAATCGTCCAGGCAGCTGGTAGTCCCCCTTTTTCTATAAAGTTGGCAAATTCCTTTTCAGCTTTTCCTAAAATCACCCCTTGCCCAAAAATTACAAAAGGTTTTTTGGCAGCATTAATCAAATTGGCTGCCTCCTCAATATATTCTTTACGTATAATGGGTTTAGGGCGATAACTTCTGATATGATTGCATTTCTGATACCCGGAATAAGCAAATAATTGTAGTTGGGCATTCTTGGTGATGTCTATCAAAACTGGCCCCGGCCGGCCACTTCGGGCTATATAAAATGCTTTCGCTAAAACGGATGGAATTTCGGCTGCATCCGTTACCTGATAATTCCATTTAGTTACGGGAGAAGTAATATTGATTACATCCGTTTCTTGAAAAGCATCGGTTCCCAGTAAGTGGGCATACACCTGACCAGTGATGGCAACCAATGGGGTACTATCTATCATTGCATCTGCTAATCCGGTTACGAGGTTGGTTGCACCAGGTCCGCTGGTGGCAAATACTATGCCCACATTACCCGAAGATCTTGCAAAACCCTGTGCGGCATGAATTCCGCCTTGTTCATGGCGAACCAGGATATGCTTCAGCTGATCAGGATAATCATATAGCGCATCATAGATGGGCATGATTGCTCCCCCGGGATAACCAAATATCGTTTCTACGCCTTCTGCTATCAGGGCTTCCAGTAATGCCTTAGAGCCCGTGATATTAGCTGTGTCCGCTTGGGGAAGCGGATTGCTTACCTGTGTTGCTGTTGCTATGGCCATACGTACTTTTTTACTTTTTATAATTCATCCGTTACACAACCCTGTGAAGCATCTTTCACTTGCAGGGCATACTTAAATAATAATCCTTGTGTAGCTTTTAATGCCGGTTGTTTCCAGGCAGCTCTTCGGGTTGCCAATTCATCATCGGAAACCTGCACAGTCATTTGCTTGGTAGCCACATTTACTTCAATGATATCATCATCCTTTACCAGGGCAATGTTCCCACCCAAATAGGCCTCGGGCATAACGTGACCAATTACAAAACCATGGGTGCCTCCACTGAATCTGCCGTCTGTAATCAGCGCAACAGATTTTCCCAATCCCGCACCTATGATGGCAGAAGTAGGCTTCAACATTTCGGGCATACCAGGTCCGCCTTTAGGGCCCACATACCGAATTACTACTACATCCCCTGCTCGAATTTTTCCAGTGTTGATACCTTCAATCAGTTCGAATTCGCCATCAAATACCCGAGCTGGCCCAGTAAACAGTTCTCCCTCCTTACCGCTTATTTTTGCAACACTACCTCCGGTTGCCAGATTACCATATAAAATTTGCAAGTGCCCAGTAGACTTGATGGGATGACTTAGCGGATAGATAATTTTTTGTTTATCGAAATCAATATCCGGAACATCTGCCAAATTTTCAGCAATGGTTTTTCCGGTTACGGTTAAACAATCACCATGTAGCATACCCTGTTGCAATAAATATTTCATTACGCCTGGTACTCCACTATAAGGATGTAAATCTTGCATCAGAAAATTTCCACTCGGCTTAAAATCGGCCAGAACAGGCGTACGATCACTGATTCGTTGGAAATCATCTTGAGAAAGCGGCACTCCCACACTTTTTGCCATTGCCAACAAGTGCAATACCGCATTGGTACTTCCGCCCAACACCATAATCAGCGTAATCGCATTTTCAAATGCCTTGCGCGTCATGATATCTTTAGGCTTAATGTCTTTTTCCAGTAAAATCCGAATGGCTTTTCCGGCATCCAAACATTCTTTTCTTTTCTCCTCACTGAGTGCTGGATTAGATGAGGAGTAAGGTAAACTCATTCCCATTGCTTCAATAGCAGAAGCCATTGTATTAGCTGTATACATCCCACCACAGGCTCCTGCGCCCGGACAAGCATGTTGAATGATCCCTTTAAAGTCGGCCTCTTCTAGCTGACCTGCCAACTTTTGTCCCAACGCCTCAAAAGCAGAAATGATATTTAAGTCCTGACCCTTATAGTGCCCGGCTGCTATGGTACCGCCATACACCATAATGGCTGGTCGGTTTAATCGTCCCATAGCAATCAAACATCCCGGCATATTTTTATCGCATCCCGGTAGTGCAATCAGTCCATCATAATACTGGGCACCACAAACTGCTTCAATGGAATCTGCAATCACATCCCGGCTCACCAGCGAATAGCGCATACCATCGGTACCATTACTCATTCCATCGCTCACACCAATTGTATTAAAAATCAATCCAACCAGGTCGCTTTCCCAAACCCCTTTTTTTACAATCTGTGCCAACTCATTCAAATGCATATTGCAGGTATTTCCATCGTATCCCATACTGGCAATACCCACTTGTGCTTTTGCCAAATCGGCTTCTGTTAATCCAATACCATACAGCATAGCTTGCGCTGCCGGCTGGGTTTCATCCTGGGTAAGCACTTTACTGTATTTATTCATTTCACTTTGCATACGAACTATCTTTTATACTATTGCATTTGCGTTAACTCCAAAAGGTTGGTGAACCACCAGATTCTTATAGGCCTGCTGAATTTTTCGGCTTGCCGAATCTTCCCAAGTAAGCATCAAAGGATGGTTATCTAGGGATTCGAATCCGATAACCTCTACCGCAGTTCCACAGTAGAATGCTGCATCTGCCTCGTAAATATCCTGCACGGTAAAATGGGTTTCTTCAACCGGAATATCCATGGCATGTGCAAGTTGCAATACGGTAGCACGGGTAATACCTGGAAGAATGTGACCAGCTGGCGGAGTAAATAGCTTACCATTTTTCTCGATAAAAATGTTCGCACCAGGTGCTTCAGCAACATTACCCTTCATATCTAATAACAGGGCTTCGTCAAATCCCTTTGCCTTTGCCTCCTGACTGGCCAATATAGAATTTACATAGTGCCCGGCCGCTTTTGCCTGCAAATGAAAAGCTCCAGGATTCGGGCGCTGGAAAGAGGAAGTTCGAACCCGTAATAATTTCTCCCCCAAAAAAGGAGCCATTTCCCAGGCCTGTATCACTAAAAAAGATTCATTGTTCACGCTGAAAGTCATATTTGCCGGTGCATACACTACCGGACGGATGTAGGCATCTCCCAACTGATTCTTCGCTAATAACTCATCCGTAATCTGAATCAGTTCTTCGGTTTTCCAATGGTAGGGCATATTGATGGTAGTTGCCGACTGCTCTAAACGATTGTAGTGCTCTACCGGTTTGAAAATTTTAGTTGACCCATCCACTGTTTTGTAAGATCGAATGCCTTCAAAAACTGAATACCCATAATGCAATGACTGACTATAAAAATCCATCTTTGCGTCTACTGCTTTTACAAAATGCCCATTTAAATAAATGAGGGTGTTTTGATTGAAATAACTAGCCATATAAAGTATTTACTGTTTATTTTTTTCATAAAAAAACCCCGCTTCAAAGAGGCGGGGTTTATATCTTTTGTTAGTATTTGATAAAACTCAACCTCTTCGGAATACGGGAATAATAATAGTAATCACAGTAATTATCACTGTGAAAAACCGAGACATAGTATTTATTCCTTGTATACCCATGGAGGTGTTTACAATCAAATATACAAATGCCTGCCGAGAAAAAAAAGAACTATTTAAAAATTATCTACTCACTTTTAGTATACTACGATTCCGGTACGCTAAATAATAGTAGATTGATTAACCTGTTGATGACTGTTTTTATTTACCTGATTGCCATGGCGGGTAACATATCCCGCAACCAAATCGCCGATTGCACTGGTTGAATAACTATTCACCGGGTCAATATCTTTCGATACAAACCCACTTACCAGGGTCCAGTTAACAGCTTCCCGAACCTGATCGGCCTCTTTTTGTAATCCCAAATGGTCTAGCAACATCGCAGATGATAAGATTGATCCCAATGGGTTAGCAATATCTTTTCCAGCTGCCTGTGGATACGAACCATGAATAGGCTCAAATAAGGCAGTATGGTTGCCTACCGAAGCCGAAGGCAATAATCCGAGAGATCCGCTTAATACACTGGCTTCGTCGCTTAGTATATCTCCAAACATATTTTCTGTAAGCACCACATCAAATTGTGAGGGATATAAAATAATCTGCATGGCAGCATTATCAACAAACATATAATCTACCGTAACATCGGGATAGATAGGTGCCATCGCCTGTACTACCTTGCGCCATAAACGAGACGACTCCAACACATTCGCCTTATCTACCAGCGTAAGTTTTTTTCTTCTCTTTTGGGCATAATGAAATGCCTGCTGCGCTACCCGCTCAATTTCAAAACGCTGATACGTGCAAGTATCGGATGCAGTATCCCCATCATCACTCAACTCTTTTTTGCCAAAATAAATTCCTCCGGTGAGTTCGCGGAATATGATAAAATCTACCCCCTCTAATTGTTTGTTCTTTAAAGGAGAAAGATGTTGCAAGGCTGCATGTGTAGCAACTGGCCGAATATTGGCAAACAATTGTAACTCTTTTCTCAACTGCAACAAACCCTGCTCGGGACGAACTTTGGCAGATGGATCATTATCAAAGCGAGGATCACCAATCGCACCAAACAAAATCGCATCCGACTGTAAACAGCTGTCCACCGTTTCCTTTGGAAGCGGACTGCCAGTTTTGTCAATAGCATCTGCTCCCATCAAGGCATAGTCAAAAGTAAAATGATGACCATAGGTATTGGCAACCGCCTGTAATACCTTAATAGACTGAGCGGTTACCTCTGGTCCGATTCCATCCCCGTTTATAACTGTAATCTTTTTTTCCATGATTTTATCAAAATTATTTTTTTAGGCGGCCACTGATTTACAACGATTATTTTCTGGCAGCCTCATACTTTTCAATGCTGTCTTTAATACTAATTAGGTAGTCTATATCATCATACCCATTTAGTAAACAGGTTTTTTTATAGGGATTGATGTCAAAGGTTTCCTGCTCACCGGTAAACAGGAGGGTAATGGTTTGTTGTTCTATGTTTATCTGGATTACCGCTTCGGCACCCTGTGAAAATATTTTTGCAAGAAATACATCGGATACTCTAACCGGAATAACCCCATTATTGAGGGCATTGTTTTTAAAAATATCTGCAAAAAAACTGGATACCACTGCCTTAAAGCCATAATCTTTCAAAGCCCAGGCAGCATGTTCGCGAGATGAACCACATCCAAAGTTTTTACCGGCTACCAAAATTTCTCCGGAATAACGTGGCTGATTCAATACAAAACTCGCTACCGGCTGCTGCTCATCATCCTGAACATATCGCCAGTCGCGAAAAAGATTTTTACCAAACCCTTCCCGGGTAGTTGCCTTTAAAAAGCGGGCAGGAATAATCTGATCGGTATCAATATTTTCAATCGGTAAAGGAACAAATCGACTTTCTATTTCTTTCAGCGGCTTCATACTAATTTTCTTTTCTGGTAGATAAAAATTGTCCTCCGGGTTTTACAGAAGCGTTCTTACATCCGTAATTTTTCCGGTTAATGCTGCTGCTGCAGCGGTAAGTGGACTCGCCAATAATGTTCGGGCACCGGCACCCTGGCGACCTTCGAAGTTTCGATTACTGGTGCTAACACAATATTCACCGGCTGGCACTTTATCTTCATTCATACCTAAACAGGCACTACAGCCAGCCTGACGTAATTCAAATCCGGCATCCTGAAAAATACTATCCAAGCCTTC